>JAIOJV010000085.1 GCA_019911805.1 Gammaproteobacteria bacterium | reverse complement strand
CCTTCGATTTCCTCGTGAAAATCGCGTTCGGCAAATGGGAGGCCTGGGCGATGCGCCAGAAAGAACGTCTCGAAGGAAGGCCGACCGGACTCCCCCGATAGCAGGCAGAGCCCACCACAGGGATACCGCAGCGAAGTCGCCCGAAGGGCACCTCCGTGGCATGGACTCCGTCTACCCCAACCGATCCAGTACCTCCACCAGCTCCGGTGCCAGCGGCGCGGTGAGCACGTAGTCCGCGCGGCCGCCGTCCAGCGCGAATTCCAGCGAAGCGGCATGCAGGAACAGGCGCTTGAGGCCGGCCTGTTCGCGCAGGCGCTTGTTGACCTCGACATCGCCGTACTTGTCGTCGCCGGCGACCGGATGGCCGATGTGCTGGGCGGGGACGCGGATCTGGTGGGTGCGGCCGGTCTCCAGATTCACGCGTACCAGGGTATGGGCACGGTAGCGCGCCTCGATGCGATAGTGGCTGACGGCTGGCTTGCCGAAACGGGTCACGGCCATACGCTTGCGGTCGGTGGCATGCCGGCCGATGGGGGCATCGACCGTACCGCCGGCGACCAGCAGCCCCCCGACGATAGCGAGGTATTCACGTCTGACGCTGTGCGCCTGCAGCTGTGCGACCAGCGACTGGTGCGCCATCAGGTTGCGTGCCACCACCAGCAGCCCGCTGGTGTCCTTGTCGAGGCGATGCACGATACCGGCGCGCGGCACGGTGGCCAACGAGGGATCGTGATACAGCAGCGCGTTTTGCAGCGTGCCATCCCGGTTGCCGGCCGCCGGATGCACCACCAGACCGGCCGGCTTGTCGATGACCAGCAGATCATCGTCCGCGTGGACGATCCGCAGCGCGATGGCCTGCGGCTCACAGCGCGTGTCTTCCTCCAGCTCGGCGGCGACCGTCACCTGCTCGCCGCCGACCATTCGCTCCTTGGGCTTGCACGTCTGGCCGTCGACCCGCACCCCGCCCTCGCGGATCCACTGCTGCAGGCGGCTGCGAGAATAGTCCGGGAACAACCCGGCCAGTACCTGGTCCAAGCGCTGTCCGGCGGCATCCGCGGGAACGCGGGCCTGCAATTCGACCCGCCGACTCATCGGCCGGACCGGTGGTTTGGGGTATACTGCCCGCGCCCGCCAACTCCGGCGGCAGTACACACGACTGTCATGGCATCACAAGGCAACTGCATGCGTCTCGCTACGATGATGTTGGTCCTGTTCGGTCTGCTCGGCGGCTGCGGGCTACTGCCCAAGCAGATCGACGAAACCAAGGACTGGTCTGCCCAACGACTCTACTCCGCCGCCAAGGACGCGATGAACGGCGCCGATTGGGAAAAGGCGATCGGTCTGTTCGAGAAACTGGAGGCGCGCTATCCCTTCGGCCGTTACGCCCAGCAGGCCCTGCTGGAATCGGCCTATGCCTACTACAAGTTCGACGAGCCGGAATCGGCCATCGCCGCCGTCGACCGCTTCCTGAAGACCTACCCGCGGCACCCGCATTCGGATTATGCCTACTATCTGCGCGGCCTGGTGAATTTCTCTCGCGGCGATACCCTCATCGACCGCTTCCTGCCACGCGACCCGACCGAGCGCGACGCTGGCGCAACCCGCCAGGCCTTCCTCGACTTCAGCGAGTTGGTGAAGCAGTTCCCGGACAGCCGCTACGCCCAGGACGCCAGCCAGCGCATGGTGTTCCTGCGCAGCAATCTCGCCCAGTACGAAATGCACGTCGCCGACTTCTACATGCGCCGCGGTGCCTACGTGGCCGCCGCCAATCGCGCCAGCCAGGTCATCGAGGGCTACCAGGGCACACCCGCCGTACCGGAGGCGCTGGAGACACTCGTGCGCGCCTACCGCAAACTCGGCCTGGAGGACCTCGCCGCCGACGCCCAGCGTGTACTGCAGCTCAACTACCCGGAGCGCGCGGCGAAGCTTTGATACGCCCTGCCCGGACCCGTCCTGCGCGGGGGCAATGGGCCAGACTCAATCGCACTTGTTTGAGCCCTTCTTGGCCACGGAAACACACGGAAGCACACGGAAGGAATTCGATCTGTAAACCCAGGATTATTCCCCGTGGTCCGGTTTCTGGGTTTTGTGCAATGAGTCTTTTTCCGTGTTGTTCCGTGTGTTTCCGTGGCCAATCGGGGGTTCTTGCAGTTGGAGCGCCCCCTTTGCAATCACCCCGCGCAAAACGGGTCCGGGCAGGGTGGCATCAGATCGCCTCATTGTCCTGTTCACCGGTACGGATACGGATGACCTTGGCGACGTCGCTGACGAAGATCTTGCCATCACCGATCTTGCCGGTACGGGCGGCGCCGGTGATCGCCTCGATGCAGCGCTCCAGCTGATCGTCGCCAACGACGATCTCCAGCTTCACCTTGGGCAGAAAATCCACCACGTATTCGGCACCGCGATAGAGTTCGGTGTGGCCCTTCTGACGACCGAAGCCCTTGACCTCGATGGCCGTCATCCCGGCAATGCCGATTTCCGACAGTGCCTCGCGCACATCGTCCAGCTTGAACGGCTTGATGATGGCCTCTACCTTCTTCATGGAACCCTCTCCTCGCTCGCCAGGCGGCAATGGGGCAGTACGATAACGGATTCACCCTGCCGGCACTAGGGATCGATGGGGCAGACCCCGATGACACTTCCTTTCAGAACTCCCTTACACCATTTTTGGCCACGGAAACACACGGAATGACACGGAAAAAAGACTCATTGCACAAAACCCAGAAACCGGACCACGGGGGATAATCCTGGGTTTACATCGTGAATTCTTTCCGTGTTGTTCCGTGTGTTTCCGTGGCCAAAAGTAGTGCAAGTAAGTGCCATGAGTACCAGACCCCGGTGATCAGTCTGAACCCCTCGGCCCATCCGGTAACTGCGTTGCCAGATAGCCCGATGTGATGGGATAGCGGCGATCCCGCCCGAAGGCGCGGCGGGTGATACGCACACCGGGCGGTGCCTGCCGGCGCTTGTATTCGTTGCGGTCGACCATCCAGACCACGCGCCGCACCGTGTCGGCGGCGAAGCCCTCGGCGACGATCTCCTCGGGGGAACGATCCTGCTCGACGTAGCGCTCGAGAATCGCATCCAGAATCGGATAGGGTGGCAGGGAATCCTCGTCCTTCTGATCGGGTCGCAGCTCGGCCGAGGGTGCGCGCTCGATGACCCGCCGTGGGATGACCTCGTCCCCGACCGCGCTCAGACTGTTGCGGTATTCCGCCAGCCGGTAGACCAGCGTCTTGGGGCAATCCTTGATCGGGGCGAAACCGCCGGCCATGTCACCGTAGAGCGTCGCATAGCCGACGGCCACCTCGCTCTTGTTGCCGGTGGTCAGCAGGATTCTGCCGAGCTTGTTGGAGATCGCCATCAGGATCACACCGCGTGCGCGCGCCTGGATGTTCTCCTCGGTGGTATCCGGCGGCAGGCCCGCGAACTCGTCCTCGAGCGCATCGAGAAAGGCCCGGAAGGCACCTTCGATGGGGATGACCCGGTAGGACACCCCGAGCGCGCGGGCCTGGGCGCGCGCGTCCTCGATGCTCATGGCGGACGTGTAGCGCGACGGCATCATCACCGTCTCGACCTGCTCGGCGCCGATGGCATCGACGGCGATCGCCAGCGTCAGCGCCGAATCGATGCCACCCGACAGGCCGATGACCGCTCCCTTGAAGCCGTTCTTGCGGATGTAATCGCGCACGCCCAGCACCAGGACATCATAGATGCCGGCCACAGGGTCGGGCCGCGGCTGGCAGTCGCCCGGCAGCGGCTGTACGGCATCATTGATCGCCAGGTCGACGGGATACAGACCCGCGATGCACGCCGGTGCGCGCTGCGTCACCTCGCCCGCGGCATCCATGACGAACGACCCGCCATCGAAAACCAGTTCGTCCTGGCCGCCCACCAGGTTGACATAGACCAGCGGCAGCCCCACCTCGTGCACCCGGTCACGCACCACCGCCTCGCGTTCGTCGTCCTTGCCGGCATGGAAAGGCGACGCATTGATGTTCAGGATGCAGCGCGCACCGGCGGCCCTGGCCTGCTGCACCGGTCCGGGGCTCCAGATGTCCTCGCAGATGGTGAGCCCGCACGGCACGCCGCCGATGTCCACCACGCACGACTCGGTGCCGGCGGCGAAATAGCGTTTCTCGTCGAACACGCTGTAATTCGGCAGATGCTGCTTGTGCGCCGTGGCGACGATCTGGCCATCGCGGATCACCGAGGCGGCGTTGTACAGACCGCCGGCACCGGCATGGGGATGGCCGACGACGACATCGATACCGCGCACCTCACGTTTTATGTGCTGCAGCGCCTCCAGTACATGCAGCTGCAGGCCGGGCCGTAGCAGCAGGTCCTCGGGCGGATAGCCGGTCAATGCCAATTCGGGAAAAAGAATGGCCTGCGCGTGCAACTCGTCACGCGCACGGGCCGCCGCCTCGATCAGCTGCTGTGTATTACCGCGCACGTCCCCCACCAGCAGATCGATCTGGGCCATGACGATACGAAGGCGCTTGGACATGTTGGGCATTCGCGCTGTTTTCCGCGGATATAACGGTTTAACCACAAAGGACACTAAGGACACAAAGAAATTCGCACCTGACCCGCCTAAGTGATCAGCACCGTCATCTCAGGCGGCGGATCGGCGAGGCAGTATCCGTGCACCACCATAAACTCGTTCTATCTTCGTGTCCTTAGTGTCCTTTGTGGTTAACACGAAATCCTACCCAAGCCGCTCTGCCATGCGCGCGCCCATGTCGGCGGGGGAGCGGACCACGCTGACGCCGGCGGCTTCGAGTGCGGCGATCTTGGCGGTTGCGGTGCCCTGGCCGCCGCTGATGATGGCGCCGGCGTGGCCCATGCGCTTGCCCTTGGGCGCGGTGACACCGGCGATGTAGGCGACCACCGGCTTGGTGACCTGCGCACGGATGTACGCGGCCGCCTCTTCCTCGGCACTGCCACCGATCTCGCCGACCAGGATGACACCGTGGGTGTCGGGGTCGGCCTGAAACAACTCCAGGCAGTCGACAAAGCTCATACCATGGATTGGATCGCCGCCGATGCCGACGCAGGTGGTCTGACCGAGCCCGGCATGGGTGGTCTGGAATACCGCTTCATAGGTGAGTGTGCCGGAGCGCGACACAATGCCGATCCGGCCGGGCAGATGGATCGCGCCGGGCATGATGCCGATCTTGCAGGCGCCAGGGGTGATGACACCCGGACAGTTCGGGCCGATGAGACGCACCTCACTGCCGGCCAGTGCCGCACGTACCTTGAGCATGTCCAGCACCGGGATGCCCTCGGTGATGCAAACGATCACCCCGATGCCGGCATCGGCCGCCTCCAGGATCGCATCCGCCGCAAAGGCCGCCGGCACATAGATCATCGTTGCATCCGCACCGGTCTCACGCACGGCACCGGCGACGGTGTCGAACACCGGCCGATCCAGATGCCGCTGCCCGCCCTTGCCCGGCGTCACACCGCCAACGAGATTCGTACCGTAGGCAATCGCCTGCTCGGAATGAAACGTCCCCTGCTTACCGGTGAACCCCTGGCAGATGACCCTGGTGTCCTTATCGACGAGAATGCTCATGCAATAGAAATCCGGATGCTCTAAAACACTTTAACCACGAAGGACACTAAGGACACAAAGGCAAACCCATAACAAATGCCGAAAAAAGCCTCCTCTCCTGAGGGAGAAAAGATTCGTGGTTTTGCATTGATCAAGTTTTCTTCGTGTCCTTCGTGGTAAAAAAACCAGCTAACCCCGCACCGCCGCGACCGCCTTTTGTGCCGCGTCGGTGAGGTCATCCGCGGCGATGATGCTCAGCCCGGAAGTGGCCAGCAGTTCGCGGCCGCGTTCGACGTTGGTGCCTTCCAGGCGAACCACCACGGGCAGGTGCACGTCCACCTCGCGCACGGCCTGGATGATGCCTTCGGCGATGAGGTCGCAGCGCACGATACCGCCGAATATATTGACCAGGATGGCGCGTACGTTCCGATCCGACAGGATCAGCTTGAAGGCCGCGGCGACCTTGTCCGCGGTGGCGCCGCCGCCGACATCCAGAAAGTTCGCCGGCTCGCCGCCGTGCAGCTTGATCAGGTCCATGGTCGCCATGGCCAGGCCCGCGCCGTTGACCATACAGGCGATGTTGCCGTCGAGGGTGACATAGTTCAGGCCATACTCGTGCGCGGTCCGCTCCTTGATCTCCTCCTGATTAGGGTCGCGCCAGTCGGCGAGCAGCTTCTGGCGGAAGAGCGCGTTGTCGTCGAGGTTGATCTTGCCGTCCAGCGCCAGCAGCCGGCCGTCGTCCGTGACCACCAGCGGATTGATCTCGACCAGGCTCAGGTCCTTGTCGTGGAACAGCTGGGCAAGTTTGAGCACGATGCGGGTGAACTGACCGATCTGCTCGCCCGCCAGACCCAGGCCGAAGGCCAGCTTGCGGCACTGATAGGGCTGCAGACCGGCGGCCGGATCGGCGTATTCGGTGAGGATCGCACCGGGATCGCGCGCGGCGACCGCCTCGATGTCCATGCCGCCCGCAGCCGCTGCCATGACCACGACACGGCGGCGCACCCGGTCGACCAGCGCGCCCAGATACAGCTCGCGGGCGACGGCCAGCGGCTCCTCGACCAGCAGTGCCTCGATGGGCAGCCCGGCGGCGGCGCTCTGCCCCGTGACCAGCCGCGTACCCAGCAGCCGACCGGCCTGCTGCTCGACGGCCGCAAGATCATCGACGCGCTGGATGCCACCGGCCTGCCCGCGCCCGCCGGCGTGGACCTGGGCCTTCAGGAGCCAGCGCTCGCCGCCGAGCGCACGGGCCGCATCCGCCGCCTCGCGGGGCGTGCGCGCCACGACCCCGCGCGGCACCGGGATCTCATACTCGCTCAGGAGGCGCTTGGCCTGGTATTCATGGAGGTTCATGTTGTTGTTAGTCAGGAGTTAGGCGTTAGGTGTGAGGAGTGAGGCGTAAACCCCGTTATGGCCACGGAAGCACACGGAAAAACACGGAAAAGAACTATTGTAAACCCCGCGTGGGCGTTGCCGTCGGCATGATGCCCACCGGAAGCGCCGTTGGCATCGTGGGGCTGACTTGCCCAGTCACTGCCACCCTTCAAGGGTACCCTGGTTTTTTTCGGTAATCGATTTTTCCGTGTTGTTCCGTGTGCTTCCGTGTGCTTCCGTGGCCAATATCTTTTCACGCCTCACCCCCGCCGCGTATTCTGAATCAAACCCCCGCGCCAGGCAAAGGCGCCTCGCTTGCGCCACCCGTGGTTAAACGGGAAACTACCCGGATGGGGCTGCTGCGACTGATTCTGTTGGCGATTCTGGTGGCGTTGCTGTATCGCAGCTGGCGGCGCTGGCGCGACAAGCGACGTGCCCTGGCCCGTGCCAAGCCCCGCGATCAAGGGCATATGGTGGCCTGCCGGCAGTGCGGGCTGTATCTGCCCCAGCCGGACGCGCTGCGTGACGGCGACGACTTCTATTGTTCGGAGGCCCATCGGCGGGCTGGCCACAATGGGTAGGCTACGCCGCCAACCACGGTCCTGGCCGCGATGCCGCCTGCGGTTCTAACCCAATCCTTCATGGAACTCTCCGCGCGCAACCCCTTCTCCCGCCCGGCCGACAGTCAGCGCCAGGACTCCCAGACCTGGAAGCCGCTGCACTTTCTGACGCTCTACCGCCTCACCCTGGCCGGGCTGCTGGCGGCGCTGTTCTTCTTCCTGCCGGCCGGCAAGACCCTGGACGGCCAGCATCCCTGGCTCTACGGCACCGTCATCCTCGGCTATTTCGGCTTCGCGCTGCTGGCCGGCTTCACTGCCCGGCTGCGGCGGCCGGCGTATGGTCTGCAGGTCACTATCCAGGTGCTCGTGGACATCCTCGCTATCGTGCTGCTCATGCACGCCAGCGGCGGTCTGGAGAGCAGTCTCGGCATCCTGCTGATCCTGGCGGTGGCCGCCGGCTCGCTGCTGCTGCCGGGGCGGCTGGCCTACTTCTTCGCCGCCGTCGCGACCCTGGCCCTCCTCGGTGAGATCGGTCTGGCGATGCTCCAGGAAAACGACGTCTCCGGCACCGACCTGACCCGCGCCGGCCTGCTCGGCGCCGCCTTGTTCACCACCGCCATCATTGCTCACGTACTCGCCCTGCGCATCCGCGAGAGCGAGGCGCTGGCCATGCGCCGCGGCGTCGATCTCGCCAACCTCGCCCGCCTGAACGAACACGTCGTGCAACGCCTGCAGTCGGGTGTACTGGTGGTGGACGAGCAGGAACGCGTGCACCTGGTGAACGACACCGCCGGCCTCATGCTGCCGTCGCCGCACGCGCGGGCCGGGGAATATCTCGAACAGATCTGTCCGCAGCTCGCCCGCCAGCTGCGCCGCTGGCGGGCCGAACCCGGCTACCTGCCGGAGGCGCTGCTGCCACCCGCGGGCCAGGCCAGCCTGCAGCCGCGCTTCACGGCGCTGGGCCGCTCGCGGGACTCGGCGACGCTCATCTTCCTGGAGGACACGGCGGCGCTGGCACAGCAGGCCCAGCAGATGAAACTGGCGGCGCTTGGCCGCCTCACCGCCAGCATCGCCCACGAGATCCGCAACCCGCTCGGCGCCCTCAGCCACGCCGGCCAGCTGCTGGCGGAATCACCGCACCTGGATGCCGGCGAACGGCGGCTCACCGACATCATCGCCACCCACAGCCAGCGCGTGAACGCCATCATCGAAAACGTCCTGCAGCTGTCGCGCCGCGGCCAGTCCAACCCGCGCGATATCGAGTTGGAGGACTGGGCGCACGAATTCGTCGACGAACTCGTGCGCTGCGGCGGCCTGCCAGCCGATGAGGTCGACATCCGCTGCGACCACAACGGGATCCGCGTGCACTTCGACCCGGGCCAGCTCCACCAGGTGGTGTGGAATCTGGCGCACAACGCCATCGAACACGGCGGTGGCAGACTGGCACTGCGCATCGGCCTGACCGAGGCGCAGCTGCCCTGCCTGGAGGTGCTCGACGAGGGATCGGGCATCCCCGAGGAGGTGGAAAACCAGATGTTCGAGCCATTCTTCACTACCGCCGCGTCCGGGACCGGCCTGGGCCTGTACCTGTCCCGTGAGCTGTGCGAACTGAACGACGCGCGCCTGAGCTACGCACGTCGGGACGACCTGGACAACCGTGGGGATAGCCGGGGGAATAGCCGGGGGGGCAGCCGCTTCCGCATCACCTTCACGCGCCACGGCCGCTAAGACCTGCACCATGGCAACCCCAACGACACCCCACAAGGCACTGGTCGTCGACGACGAGCCCGATATCCGCGAGCTCCTCGAGATCACCCTCGGCCGCATGGACATCGAGACCCACGCCGCCGGCGACCTGGCCGAGGCACGGCTGCAGCTGTCCCAGCACTACTTCGACCTGTGCCTGACCGACATGCGCCTGCCCGACGGCAACGGCATCGCCCTGGTGGAACATATCGCGCAGCAGCGCCCCGATCTGCCGGTCGCCGTGATCACCGCCCACGGCAGCATGGAGGCCGCCGTTCAGGCCCTCAAGGCCGGTGCCTTTGACTTCGTCTCCAAGCCGGTGGATCTGACCGTGCTGCGCAACCTGGTCAACACCGCGCTGCGGCTGTCGGACACCAAGACCTTCCCGGAGCGCGACCGGCGCTCCCGCGACGACCTCATCGGCGACGCGCCGGCCATGCAGGCGATCCGCTCCACCATCGCCAAGCTGGCGCGCAGCCAGGCGCCCGTGTATATCAGCGGCGAGTCCGGCACCGGCAAGGAGCTGGTGGCGCGGCTGATCCATGAGAAGGGTCCGCGCCTCGGTCGGCCCTTCATCGCCGTCAACTGCGGCGCCATCCCCGCCGACCTGATGGAGAGCGAGTTCTTCGGCCACAAGCGGGGCAGCTTCACCGGCGCCAGCGCCGACAAGGACGGGCTGTTCCAGGCGGCCGACGGCGGCACGCTGTTCCTCGACGAGATCGCCGAGCTGCCGCTGCACATGCAGGTGAAGCTGCTGCGCGCCATCCAGGAAAAGGCGGTACGGCCCGTCGGCGCGCCGCACGAGGTCAGCGTGGACGTGCGCATCCTCTCGGCGACGCACAAGGACCTCGCCGAGCTGGTGGCGGCGGGCGGCTTCCGCCAGGACCTCTATTACCGGCTGAACGTCATCGAGCTGCGGGTCCCGCCGCTGCGCGAACGTGGCGGCAGCGACATCGCCCGGCTCGCCCAGCACCTCCTGGCGCGCCTGGCCCGTCAGGAAGGCCGTCGGGCCAGTCTGAGCGACGCCGCCCTGACCGCCCTGACCGGCTACGGCTTCCCCGGCAACGTGCGCGAACTCGAGAACATCCTGGAGCGCGCCCTGACCCTGTGCGAGGGCGACGTCCTCGGCGCCGCCGACCTGCACCTGCCCGGCGTGGCCTCCGCCCTGTCCGTCCCGCCCGATCCCCCGAATCCCAGCGGTGGCGTGCTGCCCGCAGCGCCGCTGGCGGCGCCGGACGGGTTGCCGCTGGAGTCCTATATGGACCAGGTCGAACGCGAGGCGATCCGCAAGGCGCTGGAGAAGACGCGGCACAACAAGACCGCCGCAGCGAAGCTGCTGGGCATCACCTTCCGGGCGCTGCGCTATCGGTTGAAGCGGTTGGGGTTGGAGTGAGGCGTGAGGAGTAAGCCCCGTTATGGCCACGGAAACACACGGAACGACACGGAAGGCAAAACCCACCCCTGCCCCGTAGGAACGCCATTCCTGGCGCGATCGGCAGCCGCTTGAATGCCGATCCCGCTACACGGCTGAATCTGACCTGCGTTTTCGGTGGGTTTTGCCGTTGCGGGATCGGCCCCGCAGGTTTACGGTAAGAATGATATGAAATTGTAAGGCTCGCACCCATGAGCATTGCAACCCTCACATCGAAAGGACAAGTCACCATCCCCAAGGCGGTGCGCGAGGCGCTCCGACTCGCGGCGGGTGATCGGATCGAGTTCGTGGATGTCGGGAATGGCCGTTTCGAACTGCTTGCTGCGACACGTGACGTGACGGAGTTGCGTGGCTCGTTGGGCCCCGCCTCACGGTCCGCGTCGACCGACGATATGGATAAAGCGGTTGCCGAAGCGGTGGTCGATCGCTATCGTCGCACGACAAAATAACGCATAGAGCGCAGGGAGGCGCCATGATCGGCCTGGATACCAATGTAGTGATCCGCTATCTGATGCAGGATGAGCCGCAACAGGCCGCGCGTGCATCTGCTTTTATCGAACAACACCTCAGTCGTGAAAACCCCGGCTATATTTCATTGCTTCTTGGCCACGGAAGCACACGGAATGACACGGAATGTAAAACCCGCTACCTACCTACCTTCCGTGTCATTCCGTGTGCTTCCGTGGCCATGGGTACGGTGGGTTACGCTGCGCTCCACCTATCCTGCCCAACTGACGCCCCGCGTCACCTATCGCCCCACTGGACCCGGCCCGGGGTGACGCGGGACGTCACCCCGGGCCGCCGGTGTGCGACGCGCGTCCCCGGTGGGATTTGAATCGCATCACACTCTCATGACAGAGCGATAAAGAAATCAGCCGCTTGAACGCCAATCTCGCAGTCCGGCGCACGGGGGCCTGCGGCCGTCACGACCCTGGAACGGGGTTGGGACAGGTTGGCACGACTCCTGCTAACACTACCAGCAAGATCGGTCCATCCAGGCGGCGGCCTCCATCACCCCGCCACCTGGGCACACATCCGATCGAAAGATCACCGTCCATCACAGGAGACACACCATGAAGAAGATGCAACAGGGTTTCACCCTTATCGAACTGATGATCGTCGTCGCGATCATCGGTATTTTGGCGGCGATTGCGTTGCCGGCGTATCAGGATTACACGATTCGTTCGAAGGTCTCGGAAGGTCTCAGCCTAGCAGCTGCTGCCAAAGTCGCAGTAACTGAAACAAATGCATCGCTAGGCACGATGCCAGCCGATAATGCTGCAGCCGGTTTGCCGGTTGCCACCACTATAAGTGGTAATGCAGTCACTTCAGTGACTGTAGCGAACGGTGTGATTACTATCCTTTACAATGCTACGTTAGGCGGTTCGCCGAGCTTCAACGGCTCAACGATCACACTGACCCCTACCGTGACAGATGGCTCGGTTACTTGGGCGTGTGAAGTGGATGCTGCAACCAAGAATAAGTACGTTCCGGCGAATTGCCGCGCCTAAGTAACGTATGAGCTAGCCACTCAAGAGACCGCCGCAAGGCGGTCTTTTTTTTGAGACCAATGGGGTAGACCAATGGGGTCAGACTCGATTGATCCCGCCCCCGCTGCGGAATCGGGCCGATCGTCGATCTCCGCCCCGCTGCCTGGGTGCGCTCTGGCGTTCCAGCATCATTTCGATCCGTTCACGAAACCGCTCATTTCCCAACGCCCACGCCTTGTTGGTCGACTCGCGAATCTCCGTCAACGTTTCCGGTGATATGGAATCCGTGAACAGCCCGCGGTAGGCGGCACATCGACCGTCGACGGTGTTGCCGAGATTCTGATAGAGGGGGTGTGGTGTCACCAACTGGTCGACGCGATGGTGCGCGTTACAGGCATAACTCGACCAGCCATACGCGCCCGCCCACTCCACCATGCGCGCCCGCACCGGGTTCGACTCGATATAGCGATAGCAGGTCAGCAGATAGCGGTCCGCATCGATGACCGACGCCCGGAAACGGCCTTCCCACAGCGTGCCGGTACGGCGATACCGATAGTTGAAATACTGAACGTATGCCAAAGAAGGAAAGGGGACAGATCTATTTAACCCCAAACCAAGTTGAGACCGCCGCAAGGCGGTCTCATTATTTGGGCGGCAACACTAGTGTCCGACACGTTTTTACAACAAAGTCAGCTGGTTGCCGCCAAGGGAGGAAATAACAGGACACCCACTTTGTTCGCCCACTTCGTTTGACGCATCCCCTACCCCCTACTAGAGTTGCGCCATGACCAAGCCCCGCTCCACCCTCGTCTCCCTCACCGATACCCCGTGGTACCACGTCGTCTGCCGCTGTGTGCGGCGCGCCTATTTATGTGGCGAAGACGCTCATACAGGGGTGAGCTACGCACATCGCCGGGACTGGATTGTCGAGCGCGTCAAACAGTTGGCCGGGGTATTTGCCGTCGATGTCGCAGCCTATGCGGTGATGAGCAACCACTATCATCTCGTGCTGCGTATCGATGCCGAGCGGGCGCAGGGTTGGAGCCGCGAAGAGGTGTTGCGGCGCTGGACGCAGTTGTACGATGGCCCGCCCTTGGTGCGGCATCTGCTGGCCGGGCAGGACGAGGGGTTGGATGCGGCGGTCCTGGCCACTATCGATGAGTGGACCGCAACCTATCGCACCCGTCTGGGTGACTTGTCGTGGTTCATGCGTGTATTGAACGAAACCATCGCCCGTCGGGCCAACGCCGAAGATCAGGTAACCGGCCGTTTCTGGGAGGGGCGCTTCAAGAGTCAGGCACTGCTCGATGAGCAGGCCATTCTGACCGCCATGGCCTATGTGGACTTGAACCCGATCCGCGCCAACATGGCCGCCACGCCGGAGGCCTCTGAATATACCTCGGTGGCGGAGCGCATGGCGGCACTCGTGCCCGGGGCCGAGGGTAGAAAGTCATCCAAGCCCGCCCGCAGCATGGCTAACGAGGCGGCCCCCGAAGCGAGTACCGCGCCACTTCCTGCCGTGCCCTATAAGGCAGATCTGGCGCAGTTGCCTCGGCAGCCCTTGATGCCCTTCGATGCCACCGCCCGCCAGGGTGCCGCCATTCCATTTTCTTTCGAGGATTATCTCGATCTGGTCGAGACTACCGGTCGCTGCCTGCGTCCGGACAAGCGTGGGTCGATTACGGAAGACGTGCCGAAGCTGCTGCAACGCCTCGCGATCGATCCCGGGCAGTTCATCGACTGCGCCACAGAACTGATGAGCCGCTTCGGCAGCGCGATCGGGGCACCCGGACAGCTGACCGAGCTATGTGTGCAGCGCCAGGTGAAGTATCTGCGCGGCATCCAGGCGGCACGTGGGGCATTCGGGCGCCAGACGGCGTAGCCCGATTCTGATCAAACCGCTGACAAAGAAAGAGAAACAAAGGGAAGAAACAAAGGGACACCCACTTTGGCCCCACTTTGTTTGCCCCCACTTTGGCCCCACTTTGTTTGCCAGCCCACGCGCCCGGCGGCGGCAGATGTTGTGGTGCTGAGAATCGTTCAGCACGGGTTGTCCTACCATATCGTTCTAACGTGTCTATACGCCCGAATCCGCTGGTCTGCGGTCACAAGCGGCGCGGAATAGTGTCGCGCCAGGGCGGTGATCATCCGGTCGGCCGGGTCGGCGTGGAAGTCGCCGGGAAGCCGTACTGACCCAATAGCTATATCAGTATCCACAGGGGCAAACCGAAGGCCTTCGATGGCGGCGACGGTGTACAGCCATTGGTCGAGATCCATCGTCAATACCAGCCGCCCCTTGTCGATGAGCATTGCGATCTCCCAGGTGGAGATCGCGGAGACCAGCACGGTCCCGCCTGCCCCCAGCTCACGCTCGATCGCCTTCAGGGCGGGCGTCGATAGCTGCTTGTCTCCGTTGACCCACCAGATCAGGGCGTGGGTATCGAGGACGATCACCCCAGGGCCTCCCAATCACCCAGCCCCACCGGCTCCAGCGGGTCGGCGTACTCAGTGACCGAACCCCGCAGGGTGTCCAAGGGTGAGCGATCCGCTGACCGGTATGGCCGCACCTCAATCGACGGCTTACCGTGGTCGGTCACGATCAGAGGCTTGCCGCTGGACTCGACCTGGCGGAAGAACTCCAATGCCTTGGCCTTGAATTCGGATTTGGAGACCTGCTCCTGACTCATGCGTGAATGCCTATAGTCATGTGTCGATAGTCATATTATGGGGGCGAAACAGGTAATGTCAATCCAGAACGGGGATCTGGCCGCCCTGGGATCGGCTTCGCGAGCAGCAAGCGAAGAAAATTGATGAAAGAAAGGGAAAAGAAAGGGACACCCACTTTGATGCCCCCACACTTTGACACACTTTGATGCCACTTTGATGAAAGAAATGCGTACCCCGGGCCATGACGTACCTCCATGTTCAAATGGCGTGACGCGAAACCCATGCGTATCGGGATGTAGGAGCGCCATTCCTGGCGCGATCAGATTGGGCGGGCGACCCGTTGGAATCGCGGCAGGAATGCCGCTCCTACGTGTGTCGGGCCACGATGGGTTTTACCTTCCGTCGGGTCTGACCCATTTTGATTCAGTCCTCCGGCGCCGGGCCGCGCAGGCGCTTGGTGGTGCCGCGGCGGCGTTTCTCGTCCATGCGCTGCCGGCGTTCACCGGCCGGGATGCGGGTCGCGACGCGCCGCTTGGGCCGGACCAGGGCCTTGGCCAGCAGTGCCTCGAAGCGCGCCCAGGCATCGGCGCGGTTGCGCTCCTGGCTGCGAAAGCGATTGGCCTCGATGAGGAGCACGCCTTCACCCGTCACCCGCCGGCCGGCCAGTCGTTCCAGCCGCGACCGCACCGCCGGCGCCAGGCCGGTCTTACCCAGATGCACCCGCAGTTGTATGGCCGTCGCGACCTTGTTGACATTCTGCCCACCGGGACCGGGCGAGCGCACGGCGCGCCACTCCAGGGCGTGGTCGGGGATCGGCGGGAGCTGCGGGGTATCGGACATGGCGGCAGGTTAGCGAGCGTGCGGCCGCGAACGCAAGCGGAAAAGGCACACCGGCCACAGGTTTGGCGCCCCTCCCCCGGCAGCGCATACTGGTCGTGCAGCGCGGTTTGGCCACCCGGAGAATTCCGGGGAGTCCTAAATATCCCGGGACACCCGGTGACATCCGGACGGTGAGCCGCCATCCGCCAGCACGCGAGGGGCCACATGAGCGACAAGATCAGGAAATCGGATGCCGAGTGGCGCGCGCAACTGACGCCCGAGCAATACCAGGTCACTCGCTGCGCCGGTACGGAACGGCCGTTCACAGGCGAGTATCACGATCTGCAGGCCGACGGGGACTACCGCTGCGTCTGCTGCGGCGCGCCTTTGTTCACCGCCACACACAAATTCGATTCCGGCTGCGGCTGGCCGAGCTTCTATCGCCCCGTAGCCGACGCCGCTATCGACGAGGCGCGCGACACCAGCCATGGGATGACCCGCACCGAGGTGCGCTGCGGGCGTTGCGACGCCCACCTGGGCCATGTGTTTCCGGATGGCCCCGAGCCGACAGGGCTGCGCTATTGCATCAATTCGGCGGCGCTGGCCTTCGACCGGCGGACCTGAGCCCGCGTGGCGCAGTGCGGCCGCGGCCCATCCCGCAAGCGTCCCGGGAGGGGGGGGGGCCGCTGCATCCCAGAAACCCCAGGAGGCGGGCTCAGGCACGCCCGGCGCCAGCCAGGCGCGTATCGGCCAGCAGTTCGCCGATGGCCATGGTCTCGACCAGGCCGATGCCGCGCCGGCCGAGCGCGATGGCCTGCTCGGCGTCCTCCGCCTCGTAGGCCACCCACTCCCAGGGGCCCGTCCACAACGCCGTTGCCGGCAGCAGCGCCTGGTCGATGAACAGAAAATCAGGTGCCAGGGCCCGTGCACGGCGCTCATGCGCCGCGTCCCAGGCGGCGAGGATCCAGCCGATGCGCACCGGCGCCGCCAGGCGCGCGGCAAATAGCAAGGCGTCGTCGTAGGCGATCAACACGACCTGGGTGCGCGCCGGCTCCAGCGCCTGCCAGACGGCCGCATGCACCGCCTCGATGCCGAAGCGCCGCAGGCTCTCGTCCTTGACCTCGACGAAGGCGGTCACCGTCGGCACGCTCGCCAGCCAGGTGGCCACCGCTGCGAGCGTCGGGACCCGCTCGTTGCCGAAACGGGCGCCGAAGCGCGCCGGCTCGCCCACCGCGCGCCGGCCCAGCGCGACCGCCGACAGATCGAACACACAGCCCGGGGCATCACCGGTACGGGTGAGATCCGCATCATGCAGCAGTACGGGGACCTGGTCGGCGCTCAGCTGCACATCGAACTCCAGGTAGCGCGCGCCGGCCGCCACGGCCTCACGCAAGGCCAGCAGGGTGTTCTCGGGGAAGCGCCGCGCATAAC
>JAIOJV010000084.1 GCA_019911805.1 Gammaproteobacteria bacterium | reverse complement strand
CTGATCTTCCCCCAGTTCAACGGACCATTGAGTAATGGCCTGCGGCCATCTTCTCGAAGGCCAGTGGCGCCATCATGCCTATATGTGAATGGCGACGCTGGCGGTTATAAAACACCTCAACATACTCGAAGATGCTTGCCTTTGCCTCGGTGCGACTGCGGTAGTCTTCATGATGAACCAGCTCAGTCTTCAGCGAGTGGAAGAAGCTCTCTGCCACGGCATTGTCCCAGCAGTTACCTTTACGACTCATCGAACACAGGATACCGCGTGAGGCGAGCAGGGACTGGTACTCCGCCGCCGCATACTGACTACCCTGATCGGAATGCAGCAACAACGTATTGCTCTGCTGCCGACTCATCAGCGCCATTTTAAGCGCATCCGTGATCAGTTCGGTCTTCATGCGCTGATGCATAGCCCAACCCACCACAGCGCGGGAATATAAATCCAGGATCACGGCCAGATACAACCATCCTTCCCGCGTTGGGATGAATGTAATGTCGGATACCCAGCGCTCATTCGGCTTCTCCGCCGTAAACTGCTGTGCTAACAGATTCGGCGCCGCGACGGTCTTGCGTGAATCCGTAGTCACTCTGAAACGACGTATCGTCTTGGGCACGATCTGCGCTCGCTGCATCAGTAAGGCCACGGTGTTCTTGCCAACGGTCTCACCAGAGGCTATCAGATCAGCATGAATACGTGGCGATCCATAGGTCTCGCGACTGGCCTGGTGATAATGCCGTATCTTCTCTGTTATCAAGCGATGGCGCTGGCTACGCGCACTTTCCGGACGATCCACCCAGTCGTAGTAACCACTACGCGAGACACGCATGGCTCGACACATCATCCGAATGGCGTACATCGCGCGGGAGTGGTGTATGGCCGCGTACTTCATGGCTGGTTCTTCGCGAAGAATATGGCTGTTTTTTTTAGAAACTCATTTTCCTCATTTGAAGCAGCTAACGCCTTCTTCAGACGTTTGATTTCGGCGTCCTTGTCACTGGTCTTGCCTGAACCCGCAAAGGCAGTGTCCGGCTTCAGCTCCAACTGCTGCCGCCATTTGTAAATCTGGTTCACGCGTAGCCCCAGTTCACGCGCCACCTGCGTCACCGACTTGTCAGATTCATCCGCCAGCCGAATTGCTTCCAGCTTGAATTCCTTGGAATATCTCGTGTACGGTCTCTTGCTCATCGAACACTCCTCCTGGGCCATGGTAGCCCTTTCTTGAGTGTCCGTTAAACTGGGGGAGGTTCAACCTATCCCAGTCAGGTTCATTTTTTGTGTGATAATTAAACATAAATACATAAATAAAAAATGCGATGGTCGCTAATACGCCCGCGATAAAGCCATCGAATGCATTTACAATAATGATTTCCGCGACAATTAATATTCCAATATGTTTAAAAAAGGTGATTGCATGTTCCTTCTTTAAATATTGCGTCCGCTTGCGCGCATGCTCCCATAGTGCTTGTGGATAGCGCTCATCCATTTCTTTTTTGTATTGGGCAAGATCTCTTTCCAGTTGATATTTTCGATCTTCCTCCATCCATTTTGGCAAGTGTGATGACATACTCGTCTCTTTCCTCGGTGTAGAGCCCTAATTCCGAAGCTAAGCCGCCTTATCCAGTTCGAGTGCATGTGATCGTTAGGTTTCATTTTTGCTTGCTAATGATATGGCTTATATGAATACGCTGCCGAGGCGTCAGTATTTTTTGATATGCACTCAGGATTTTTGGCTATGTAGCGCTGATTGAGTTTTACAATGGTCCCTTGCAATAGATGATGGTTTATCCATTGCCCTCTACCAAAGCCTTTCCTGGCACCTTCGTATGTTTTTGTTAACACTCTCCTTATGTGCTCCTTGTCCACTATACCCCTGGATTTGCTGAAATCGTATTCAACGACATTTAGGTTCTCTGCTTTTATAAAAACAAGCGCGGATTCAACTCTGAAGTGCAACGGTTAACGAAGTCCTGGTATTGAAGAAGACTTCGTGCGGTGTCCGGAAGCCCAGGGACTTTCTCGGACGGTGATTGAGATGGTTCATGACCTCTTGGACTTCCGCATCGGTGACGGTCGTCAGGTCCCGGCGTTTCGGGAAGAACTGCCTGATAAGGCCGTTGGTGTTCTCGTTCAACCCGCGCTCCTAGGAGGCGTAAGGATGGGCGAAATAGATCCGGGCATCAAGATCGCGGGCCATGCCCTCATGGTCGGTGAACTCGCGACCATTGTCATAGGTGATGGTATGCACTCGATCCCGATGTGACACAAGGCCTTTTCTGACGGCGACGCAGACTGCATCGGCCGTCTTGCGAGGCACAGCCTGGATCACGGTGTACAAGGATTTGCGTTCCACAAGCGTCACCAGCGCCCCACGATGGCCCTTGCCGATCACGGTATCTCCCTCCCAGTCACCAAAGCGACGACGGCTTGCCACGATCGCCGGGCGTGCCTCAATCGAGACCTGGTTGGGAATGATACCGCGCCGGTCATAGGTGCCATAGCGCTTGCGCCGAACCTTCTGGCAGCGCAAATGAGTGTACAGGTCACCGCCTGAACGCTTGTCCGCATAGATATACTGATAGATTCGCTCATGACTGATGGACACCCCTTGTTCCTGTCCAAACCGATCGGTAACCTGCTCCGGACTCCAGGCCTTGCGGATGAGCGCTGCGATACACCGCCAGGTTTCCGGGTTGATGCGGGATTGCGCCTTGCCACGCCGCCGCCCCAGCGCCAGCTGATGTGCCTGTTTGGGGCGATACCCCTTCAGGCCACGATTCCGGCGCAACTCTCGGCTGATGGTCGATTTATCCCGCTCCAGCAGCTCGGCAATCTCTACCTGGCTATATTCGGCTTTCTTCAGGATGTAAATTTGGTATCGTTCTTCCTGGGTAAGCTGCGCGTAGCTCATTTGTGCTCCTCTTACTTGGCGGTGAGTGGTGCCACGATGGTACCGCAGCTTGCCCTCTTATCGCTTTTGTAGAGTTGTACTTACGAGTTGAATTCAAGAAGTTTTTCTTTATCAATCCCATGGGTTACTTTAATCTCGACGAATAATACTCTGCCTTTTTTTTCAATAATTACATCGGGTATTATTTTTGCTGTTCTTTTTTATAGCACGACAGAATCTACTGCTATTCGTTGCCACGGCCGCACCAACACCTCAGTTTCTAGCCGTGTTCCTGTTATTGCCATTGAAATATCTGACGTCACCTTAAGTTCAGGAAGAAGTATTGTCTTTTCCTCCAATAAAATGTCCTTTGCCAGTAAATGCAGTGCAGTTTCGTAACCTACTCCACAATCACTTCCCCGATAGTGAGAGAAATATGGATCTTTTTTTTTACCTTGGTGCGCTTGTAACCTGTGGTCACAAGCTGGGCACAAGCAATCACACGCCAACCCTCGATCTACTTCGGAGGCGGTATATAACTTGTCATCTTTCTTTCCGTACGGACGACGTCACCCCCGGATTGAGTAGCACCGCGATTTAGAGTCCAATCCTAACCGGAAGGAGGTTGGACATGAAGAAGCGGTTTACAGAAGAACAGATCATCGGGTTCTTGCGGGAGGCGGATGCGGGAGTGAAGGTCAAGGA
>JAIOJV010000083.1 GCA_019911805.1 Gammaproteobacteria bacterium | reverse complement strand
CCCCAACCCCCGACCCTCCGCCTCTGGGCCATCGTTCCCGCCGCGGGCAGTGGCCGCCGCATGCAGGCGGACCTCCCCAAGCAGTACCTGCAGCTCGGCGATCGCACGGTGCTGGAGCACAGCCTCGCGGCACTGTGCGCGCTCGAGGGGCTCGCCGGGGTCGTGGTGGCGATCGCCTCCGATGATCCCTACTGGCCCGCACTGCAGTGCCGGCTTCCCTGTCCACTGTTCGTCGCGCCGGGCGGTGCCGAGCGTGCCGATTCCGTACTGAATGCCCTGCAGGAGCTGCGCGGGCAGGCGGCGGACGACGACTGGGTGTTGGTGCATGATGCCGCACGACCCTGTGTGCGGGCGGAAGACCTGCGGCAGCTGGTCGCCGCGTTGCGCGACGACCCGGTCGGCGGGCTGCTGGCCGTGCCCGTGCGTGACACCATGAAGCAGGCGGCCGATGACGGCCGCTGCGCCGCCACTGTCGACCGCAGCCGCCTCTGGCATGCGCTCACGCCGCAGATGTTTCGACTGGGTGCCCTGTACGCAGCGCTGACCGCCGCGCGCACCGCCGGCGAGCGTGTCACGGACGACGCCGCGGCGTTGGAGCACGCCGGGCAACGACCGCGCCTGGTCGAGGGCCACGCCGACAACATCAAGATCACCCGGCCGGAGGACCTCGCCCTGGCCGAGTTCTATCTGCGGCGGCAGGGACGGCTCGGGTGAATGAATACGTTCAACCACGAAGGGCACAAAGAATAAATTTTGTAGAAGACTTCGTGACCTTTGTGTCCTTCGTGGTTATGGGGTGTCCAGGGTGTAGGAGACGATCATGAGAATCGGTCAGGGTTTCGATGCACATGCCTTCAAAGAAGGCGGTCGGCTGGTGCTGGGCGGGGTGGAGATCCCGCACAGCCACGGCTTGGCCGCCCATTCCGACGGCGACGTGGTACTGCACGCGTTATGCGACGCGCTGCTCGGTGCCGCCGGGCTCGGTGACATCGGCCAGCATTTCCCCGATAGCGATCCTGCCTATCAGGGCATCGACAGCCGCAGGCTGCTCGCCCAAGTGATGGGTCTGCTGCGTGCCCGGCGCCTGCGCGTGGGCAATGCCGACATCACCCTCATCGCCCAGGCGCCGAAGCTCGCACCCTACCGGGACGCCATGCGCGCCATCATCGCCCAGGATCTGGGCGTCGGCAGCGGCGAGGTCAACATCAAGGCCACCACCACCGAGCAGATGGGCTTCACCGGCCGCAAGGAAGGTATCGCGGTGCTGGCGGCCGTGCTGTTGCTCGACACGCCGCCGGACTGAGCGGAATTCACGAACATCTTTTGGCCACGGAAGCACACGGAAAAACACGGAAAGGGCTCGGTGTGGAAAACCCCGAATGCCATCCAGGCATGCAGTCTCGTCGGGCGTCGAGGTGCAGCGTGGCGTATCGGCTGATGCACGATGATGCGCCGCGGCTGCCGCTGCACGGTGGCCGGCGTCACCTGCCGCACGCACTCGAAGGATGAACAGATGACGACCGACCTGGCGAACACCGCGAATCTGCCCTGCGCCTTCGGTGGCCCGGCGGGGACGGGGCGGCTGCGGGTAGAGCCGGAGGACTTCGTGGTACGCGAGATCCCCATCTGCGCGCCGGACGGTGCCGGTGAGCATGTCTGGTTGCAGGTCCGCAAGCGCAACGCCAACACCGAATGGGTGGCGTGCCAGATCGCGCGCTTCGCCGGCGTGGCGCCGCGCGACGTGAGCTACGCCGGACTCAAGGACCGCCGGGCGGTGACCGAGCAGTGGTTTTCGGTGCAACTGCCGGGCCGTGCCGACCCTGACTGGGAGCAGCTCGCGGTCGAAGGCGTCACGCTGCTGCAGGCCGCGCGTCATGCGCGCAAGCTCAAGCGCGGTGCGCTGCGCGGCAACCACTTCGAGATCCGGGTACGCGAGTTCAGCGGCAGCCGCACGGCGGCGGAGACGCGGCTGCAGGCACTCGCGGTGCGTGGCCTGCCTAATTTTTTCGGGGCACAGCGCTTTGGCCACGATGGCGGGAATCTCGAGGCGGCGGCACGCATGCTGCGCGGTGAGGGCCGGCGGCCGGCGCGCCACGAGCGTGGGCTGTATCTGTCGGCAGCGCGCAGCCACCTGTTCAATCAGGTGCTGGCGGCGCGGGTCGCGGCCGGCACCTGGGACACGCTGCTCGACGGCGAGGTGCTGCAGCTGGATGGCAGTCGGGCCTGGTTCAGCGCCGACGGGCACGACCCGGAACTGTCACGGCGCCTGCAGGCCCTGGAAGTGCATCCGACCGGGCCGTTATGGGGCCGCGGCGAGCTGGCGACGCGTGGTGCCGCACGTGCCCTGGAGCTGACCTGCCTGGAACCCTGGACGGCGTGGTGCACGGGCCTGGAGCGTGCCGGCCTGGAGCAGGACCGGCGCGCGCTGCGCGTGCGCCCCGCGGCGCTGTCCTGGACCTGGGCGGGCGCGACGGAACTGTCCCTCACCTTCACGCTGCCGCCCGGCAGCTATGCCACGGCCCTGCTGCGCGAACTGGTCGCCGACATCGATGCGGGTCCGGCGGAGGAGCCGCCATGAACCTGAAAATAGTGTTGGCCACGGAAGCCACGGAACAACACAGAAAGATCAATTAATGGCCACGAAAGCACACGGAAATACACGGAAGATGTCGATGCATCGAAATTTATATTCTGTGTGTTTCCGTGTGCTTCCGTGGCCATGAATGGGTTCAGCGCACCGGATACATTGTCGTAGATCCCGTGGCCAGGAAAGGTTTTATCGAGCGTTCAATGCGCCTGACGGGGCTGAGGCCACCTTGGTGATCCTGGCGCCGGGCTGCTAGAGTTCCAACAGGATCGTTCATCGGAGTCACCCTCATGGCCGCGGACATCTCTTCGCTCATCCTGCTGCGCAACGACCCCGGTGTGGCCGCCGAACTCGAGGTCCAGGCTGAACTCGGCGACGTCGATGCCCAGTACGCCATGGGCCTGATCTGTGCCGAGGGCCGCGGCGTGACCCAGGATGTGGCGCGGGCCTTCATGTGGCTGACCCTGGCCGACGAGCAGGGCGACCGGGATGCCCTGTCGCTGCGCACTACGATCGCCGCATCCATGAGTGATGCCGACCACGCGCGCGCCCTGGAACTCTGCCGGGAGCGCCGACCGTACACGGGTAGTCCGGCCATGCGCTGGCTGCGGCAGCGGCGGCGCCCACCGGGCCGGCATTGAACCAGAGGCGAGTCGAATGAACAGAGCAGGAACGGGGAGGGGACGGTCGGTCCCGTACATGCTGGCCACGATCGGTCTGCTGCTGACGGCAGCCGCTGCGCAGGCCGGGTCGCCGGGTGAGGCGCTGTATCTGCAGCATTGCGCCGTCTGTCATCAGCCCGACGGCAAGGGGGTCCCCGGCATCTTCCCGCCGCTCGCCGGCAATCCGCGTGTCACCGCCGAGGACCCGGCGCAGATACAGGTGTATCTGGGCCGGATCATCTTCGGCTATCACGGCGGGCTGATCGTCGACAAGCAGATGTATTCGGGCACCATGCCGCCCATCGGCTATACAGGCCGTATCAACGACACCGAACTGCTCGACCTGATCAACTACCAGCGCAGTGCCTGGGGCAACGACGCCCGACCGGTGACGTTCGAAGAACTCGCCAAGGCGCGGGCGGCCGGCCGTCACTGATGAACCACCTCGGGGTTTCCCGTCTGAATCCGGGCCGGCTACACGCTGCGAGCCACCAAAAAAATGGCGGTTTATACTGCCTATACACAGCCGGACACCCCCGTGGAACACAGCAATCAGGAAAAATAGCACCGCGTAGGTCAATGGGCTGTTCATGACCGGTGTTCCCATGTTGTCGAGCAACCAGGTGAGCAGTCCCGGTATCCCCGCCGCCGCCGCGATGACCATCATGCGTCGACTGTATTGATCCCCCATTCGTCCCCATATCGGTGCACCCAGACTCGCCGCCAGACCACTGGAAACGATCAGTAAGCCAAAGCCGGTAATGCCTTCGCTATGTTGCTGGGCCAGCAGTACATAGAATGGCGGCGCCGGAGCAGCGCTCAGCATACCCATAAAGCAACCTATACCCGGCTCGCGTTCACCCAACAACTCCACGCAGATGCCGATCAGCAATGTCATCAGCCCGGACGTAGCGGCATTGCAACCCATCAGGGCACCGCGGTGCAGGTTTTAGGTCGCCAACGTGAAGCCGGTCTCAGGAGTATTCATGGCGGCTCATGCCCCTAATCGGCGAGCCACTTCGAGCCAGGTTTCGTAACATACAAAGTACGTGCGCTTCTGGTCGCATGAACAAGGCTGGCGTACGGTAACAGGCGCAGCGGAGACCGACAGTGATCGATGCAGAAACGGGTGGATCCCGAGAGTTATCCGGCAGAAATCCGGTTCTCGTGTCGGGACGCAATTTCTGGAAGTACGAGCGGGCATCCCGCCTTGCCACGATTGTCGATACGGCGGATTATTTCGCTGCATTCGCCGAAGCCTGCCGGGCCGCCGAACGTCAGATTCTGATTCTTGGCTGGGACTTCGATCGTCAGGAACGACTGCACCGCGGTGACCCGGACGGCGACTTTCCCGATAAGCTCGGTGAGTTTCTTGTCACCCTCGTAAAACAAAAACCGGATTTACACGTCTACCTGTTGTTATGGGATTTCAACATGATCTACGCTGCCGAGCGCGAGTTGCTGCCGGCATTAAGACTGCGCCTGCAGACTCCGCCCCGCTTTCATTTCCGGCTTGACGATAAACATCCGAAGGGTGCATCACATCATCAGAAAGTCGTGGTTATCGATGACCGTATCGCTTTCGTGGGCGGTATCGACCTGAGTCGCTGGCGCTGGGATACCGCGGAACACGCGCCCGACGACCCGCGCCGAATTGACTCTAATGGCAAGGCATACCCGCCCTTTCATGACATGATGATGCTGGTCGAAGGCATTGCGGCCCGCCGGCTGGGAGAACTCGCCCGCGAGCGTTGGCGACGGTTGTGTGGCAGGCGTATCACAGCCCCGGCCGGCGTGCAGGGGTGTCCTTGGCCAAACAGTATTGCTGCCGAGCTTGAAGGCGTGGATATCGCGATCGCCAGAACCGAACCCGCTTACCGTGGCCGCAACGAGGTCAGAGAAGTCGAGCGCCTCTACATCGACGCCATTGCCTCGGCCCGGGAAACCATTTACATCGAAAATCAGTATTTCACCGCGCACGTCCTGGCCGACGCGCTGGCGGAACGCCTCGCTGAGGAGCATGGACCGGAAGTAATCCTGATACTTCCGGAACAGACGGGGGGGTGGCTGGAACAAGTCACCATGGATGTCGTGCGTGGGCGCATTATGAAACGCTTGCACGATGTGGACCAGCACGATCGACTGAGAGTTTACTTTCCCTATCAACCCGGGCTGGGTGATACCTGTATCAGCGTGCACGCAAAGCTGTTGATCGTCGACGACCACCTGTTGCGGATCGGGTCGTCGAATACCAGCAATCGCTCAATGGGGCTGGATACAGAGTGTGACCTTGCGCTCGAATCGAGACAGGCGAATGACAGGATCGCCGGATACATCCATGGACTGCGATCCCGTCTGCTGGCCGAGCATCTCGCCTGCACGCCAGAGGATGTCACACGGGCCATACAACAGGAGGGAAGCACGATCAGGGCAATCGACAGTTTGCGCAGCGACCAGCGCAGTCTGCGTCCGCTGGACTGTTCGGTGCCCGAAAACGTTGACGAGATGGTACCGGATTCCTACCTGATAGATCCGGCAGAGCCGTTCAGTGTGGAATATTTTGTTGAAGCCTATGTCCCGGTAGCACACAAATCTCCGGGCCGACGGCGCCTGCTGATATTCGCCATAATCGTGCTCCTGTTGCTGGGACTCGCCGCCGCGTGGCGCTGGACACCACTACTGGAGTTACTGTCCCCGGAACGGGTACAACAGTATCTCGCTTCGATATCATCGTTCGAGGTGCGTACTGCGGTCGCGATAGGCGGATTTATCATCGCCAGCCTGCTGATGGTGCCGCTCACCCTGCTCGCGGTCATTGGCGGTGTTGTGTTCGGGGGCTGGCAAGCCTTTGCATATGTACTGACTGGTGCCATGGGCGCATCGGCGATCGGTTTTTTCGGTGGCAGGCTTCTCGGGCACGGCCTGCTGAAGCGTCTGAGCGGGTCGCGCATCGAACAACTCAGTAAACGTCTCACAAAACGTGGAACGATCGCAGTCGCCATACTGCGACTGGTTCCTGTCGCACCGTTCGCTATATTCAACCTGATCGCAGGCAGTTCCCACCTGGGGGCGCGGCAGTTCCTGGTGGGATCGCTTATCGGACTCGCACCAGGCCTCGGTGCAATCACCCTGTTTTCGAACTCGCTGTGGGAAGCACTCACTGCACCGTCGCTGGTAAATTCCGCCATTGCCGTCGGACTCGGTGGTGCGTTGATCCTCCTTGTCTGGCTCGCAAAACGCTGGCTGCGGACAAGCTGACACACGGTTTTTGATGGATATTGAACCGCCCCGGGTTTCGCGGAGGTCTTCACCCTCAGAGAGCTCTCCGGCCTGCCCACCAAAGAAATCTGTAACAAGCTGGATATCAGCGCGACCAACTGTGGCGTAATGCTGTATCGCGCCCGAATGAGCCTGAGGTTATCAAGGTCTGGGTTGTGCCGTCGGTGGCGCGGCAACGGTGTTGCCGGTCCAGAACACCGGCCGGGGGGGGG
>JAIOJV010000082.1 GCA_019911805.1 Gammaproteobacteria bacterium | reverse complement strand
CCCGAATCCCGAATCCCGAATCCCGAATCCCGAATCCCGAATCCCGAATCCCGAATCCCGGCTACGCCGTCTCCCGCCCGTCCTGGTTGCTATGGAGATCGGCCGGGTCGCAGAGCAAATCTTGGATCCTGACGACCCGGTCCATCTGTGCCTGGAAGACATCCAGGCACTGCGGGTCGAAATGCCGGCCGCGCTTGCGGGCCATGAAGGTGATGGCGTCCTCGGCGGTCCAGGGACGCTTGTAGGGGCGGGCCGAGGTCAGTGCATCGTAGACGTCGGCGACCGCGACGATGCGTGCCGCGAGAGGGATGGCGTCGCCCCGCAGCCCATACGGGTAGCCACTGCCATTGAAATGTTCGTGGTGCGCCAGCGCGATCACTGCGCCCATCTGCAGATAGGGCGAGGGGCTGTCCTTGAGGATCTCGTAGCCGATCAGGGTGTGGCGTTGCATGCGGGTGAACTCGTGCTCGGGGAGTCTCCCGGGCTTGAGCAGGATCTCGTCGGGGATGCCGATCTTGCCGATATCGTGCATGGGTGCGGCCAGTTCGATGACGTTGCATTCGTCCCGGGAGAGGCCGAGTCCTGCGGCGATGAGGCGTGCGTACTTCGCCATACGGATGACGTGATTACCGGTGATCTCGTCGCGGTACTCGCCGCACTTCGCCAGCCGCAGCAACGTCTCCTGCTCACGTACGCGGATGGCGCCGACGGCCTCGTCGACCTGGCGCTCCAGCCAGCGGGCGCGGTCGCGGATGATGCGGTGTTGTTCATACTGGGTGAGCAGGTTGCGGCAGCGGGCGCGGCATTCCAATGCGTCGACCGGGCGGATGAGCGAATCGGTGGCGCCGGCCTCCAGGGCCGCGTAGCGCGCATCGCGCTGTTCCTGGGCCGTGACGATCACCACCGGCAGGTGGGTGCAGCCCGGCAGGGCGCGCAGGCGGCGGATGAAGTCGATGCCATCGCTGCCTGCCTGTCCACAGTCGACCAGCACCAGGTCGGCTGGATGCCAGCCCAGCCAGCGCAGAGCGTCGTGGGGCGAGGCGAAGGCCTCCACCTGGATGAAGCTGTCGAAGCCGTGGGCGAGTTCCGTGAGCCGTTGGCGGCTCGCGGCCTGTTCATCGATGACTAGGACAGTCGCCATGCAAAGCTCCGATACCTGGGGGATTCTTCGGGTCCGAGCGCATCCCTGGCAGACCAAAAATATGTCGACGTCCCTGTCAGTGCAGCCCATCCCTGGGTGAAACGGCGCTGAGGCCGATAACGCCTTGCGGCATTTTGTGTTATTACGGTGCCAAGGCACGCAGGACAAGCTATCGGCGCGGCGTGGCCCGACTTAAGTCGTTGATCTGGCGAAAGCGAAAACCGGGGAGGGCAGACATGGCAGGGGAGTCGGGTAAGGGGCAGTCCCTGGGGCGGGTGTTCGGCGGTGTACTGGCGGGTATGTTCGGCGTGCGCAGCGGCCGCGCCCGCCGCGAAGATTTCACCCAGGGTCGGCCCTGGGTGTATGTCGTGGCCGGTCTGGTGGTGACCGCCGCCTTCGTGCTGACGGTGTGGTTCGCCGTGCAGATGGTGTTGAGGTCCGCGGGGGTGTGAGCGGTCGCGGCCGCTGGCGTCAAAGCCAGTTGCGGCGCCGGAAAAAGTACAGCAGTCCCACGACGACCGCGATCATCACCAGCCAGATCAGCGGATAGCCGTAATACCAATGCAGCTCGGGCATGGCCCAGGGACTCGTCGGGTGGCTGAAATTCATCCCATAGACACCGACGATGAAGGTCAGCGGAATGAAGATGGTGGCGATGATGGTCAGTACCCGCATGACCTCGTTGGTGCGGTGGCTGATAGTCGACAGATACACGTCCAGCATGCTTGCGGTCATGTCGCGATAGGTCTCCAGCAGGTCCATGATCTGCACGGTGTGGTCGTAGCAGTCGCGCAGATAGAGGCGCGTCTCATTGTTGATCCGCTCGTGTTCCTCGCGCAGCAAGGCATTGATGACCTCGCGCTGCGGCCACAGGCTGCGGCGCAGCAGCAGGAGTTCGCGCTTCAGATGGTGGATGCGCCCGAGCGTCTCCTGATCGGGGTCACCCAGCAGTTCCGTCTCGAGATCCTCGAGGGACTCGCCGATGGTCTCGAACATCGGGAAGCCGGCGTCGATGATCACGTCCAGCAGCGTGTAGAGCAGGTAATCCGCACCGCGATTGCGGAACCGCCCCTTGGACGCGCGCAGCCGGCGGCGCACCGGCTCGAACGGATCATTGGCCGAGTTGCAGATGCTGATGACGTGGTCCTGACCGAAGAACAGGCTGATCTGCCTGACGGAGACATTGCCGTTGCTGAACTCCGGCAGATTCACCGCGATGAAGTCCCGGTCGTCATAGCTGTCCAGCTTGGGGCGCTGCCCCGCATTCAGGACGTCCTCCAATGCCAACGGGTGCAGCTCGAACAGTTTACCGAGGCTGCGTAGCGTATCCGCCGGCACGTCGCCCTGCACATGGATCCAGGTGATGGATTGTCGTTCCAGATAGGGTCGGCAGTCGGCGGCGTCCGCGAGGTCCCGTTCGACGAACTCGTCGGCGGTGTAGTCGATCAGGCTGATGTGGACCCGGCTCGGCGTCTCCGCTGGCCGCTCCACCAGGGTGCCGGGCGCGGTCCCCGGTGGATGGTAACCCTTGTTGAAGAAACCCACGCGGCGATCCCCTGTGGCCCGACGGCCGGCATTGCGGCTTGCCGTGGGAACGATACCAGAACAGGCGGGTGTTGTTGATAGGCAGTGGTTTGGATCCGGGTTGCCGGCATACCGCCGGGTTGCCGGCACGCCGCCGGGTTCAGGCCGCCGCGCTCTCGGCGTTGGCCCGCCGGCGCGCCTCCTTCAGATTGTTGCGTGCCAGCACGTGGCACTCCAGGAATACACGCGCCTCGCAGCGGCTGCAGATGTCGCGGCTGAGGCGCTCGAAGATGTCGGACATGGCGTCGTACTTGGAGACAAACACGTTCCCGTGTCCCAATTCCTCCGTGAACCCACCACGTTCCAGGAATTCGCGCACCGGTTCCTTCAGCCCGCTCAGATACAGTCCACCGCCCAGGGCGCGCCGGCGCTTGGATTCGGCAACCAGGGCCTCGGCCCCGGCCGCATCGATGAAATTGATACCGTTGGCGACGATGAGGATGTGCCGCTGGCCGGGTGATTCCTCGCCGAACTTCTGCAACTTCTCGGCCACGTGGTTGACCGCGCCGAAGAACAACGAACCGTCGATGCGTACCACCTTGAGTTGCGGGCAGGCGGCGAGCGGCTTGTGGGCGATGTTGGTAAGCTTACGCTTGCTGTCGTCCGGATCCGGTACCAGCTCGACGATACGCGGTTTGGAGGTGCGGTTCAGGTACAGCGTCAGCGACAGGAACACGCCCAGATAGATGGCGAATTCCAGTTCCAGGAACAGGGTTGCGAAAAAGGTCGTGGCCAACACTGCCACCTCGGACGGGCCGAGCCGCAGCAGCTTGCGGATGTGATGGAAGTCGATCAGGTTGTAGGCCACCATCAGGATCACCCCGCCCATGGCCGGGATCGGCAGATAGGCGGTCAGCGGTGCGATGGTCACCAGGATCACGGCGAGCAGTCCGGCGGCGAAGATCGCTGCCAGCGGCGTGCGCGCGCCGACCTGGAAGTTGATGCCCGAACGCGTGAAGCTGCCCGAGCCGGCGTAGCTGGAGAAGAAGCTGCCGACCACATTCGAGAGGCCCTGGCCGATGAACTCCTGGTTGCCGTCGATGCGCTGGTGCGAGCGCGTGGCGATGGCGCGCGCGATGGACACCGCCTCGATCAGTCCGAGCAAGGCGATGGCGAAGGCGTTCGATGCGAGGCTCTTGATGGTCGCCCGGCTGAAGTCCGGTGAAGACAGCGGCGGCAGCTGTGCCGGCAGCTGACCGACCAGGGACACCCCGTGCTGGGCGCCGTCCAGGCCCAGGCTGAGCAGGCTGCCGATGATCATGGCCAGCAGCATTCCTGGCCACCGTGGCCGGTATTTTCTGAGCAGAATGGCGCTGACCAGCGTCGTGCCGGCGACCGCCAGCACATAGACATTGGTGTCCCACAGATGGCTGCCCAGATGCAGCCAGGTGTGCAGGAAATCACTGCCCGAGGGCAGCCCGATACCGAGTACATGCTTCACCTGACTGGTGGCGATCAGCACCGCCGCGCCCGCGGTGAAGCCCACCACCACCGAGTGCGACACGAAATTCACCAGGGCACCGAGACGCGCCAGCCCGAAGGCCAGCTGCACGGCGCCGGCCATGAAGGTCAGGGTCAGGGCGAGGCGCACGAAATCCGCGGAGCCGGGCTCGGCGAGTGGGCTGATGGCGGCGAACACCACGATGGAGATCGCCGTCGTCGGGCCCGACACCAGATGCCGCGACGAGCCGAACAAGGCTGCGATCACGGGCGTGATGATGGCGGTGTAGAGGCCGTATTCCGGCGGCAGGCCGGCGATCATGGCGAAGGCGACGCCCTGTGGCAGCACGATCACGGCACCGGTGAGGCCGGCGATCAGATCGGCGCGCAATGTCTCGCGGTTGACCAGTGGCCACCAGTTGAGAAAGGGGAACAGGTTGCGGAGCGTGAAGCGGATGATTTCGGTCATGGGTCTCCAGTTGCAGGTTGCATCGTGCTCGTCCGGGCGCGGTCGCGGCCGGCGGGGCGAGCGTGCGGTGTGTAAACGCCGGTCTGGCGGCGGTGATCGTCGCGGGTGTCAGCAGGAGAGGGCTTGGCCGCCGGGGGCCGGCGGTGTGTCCGTGTCCGTGTGTCGGGCTGTCCGCTCTTCCCGGGGTGCCGGAGTCGCCGGACGCTGGGCCATAGCGGGCAACCAGCCGTGAAGATATTCACCCTGCTGGGCAGCCGAGAAACCTGCCCCGGCACGGCGGGAAATTTCCAGGAAGGCGTCACGCAAACGGATCATACGAAACCTGCTTGAATATTAGAATCTCTTTGATTCCTTAATCAGCTTCCATGCCAAGTTTTAACTTGTTGTTTTAACTTATATTATTCTGTCTGTTGTTGTTTTGGGTGTTGCATCTTGCAACAGTGTGTTTGGCCTCCATTCCCATCAAAGCAGCGATTCCTCTGCCTGGTCCAACGTCATAATGGCGTTCAACAGCCGTGTTGCACATCCGAACGGTGGTGTTGCATACTGCAACGATCGTGAGGGCCTATGCGCAGTCTCCGCCGCAAGATCACTGCCGGGTATTACCTGTTCGCGGTCAGCATGATCGTGTTGGCGGTGTTCGCCTATGCGAGCCTGCGCTTCCTGGAGGAGCGGCTGGACTGGGGTGATGCGATCTCCACATTTCTGGACACCACCCTCGAGATGCGGCGGTTTGAGAAGAATTACTTCCTCTACGGGGTGCCAGGGGATGCCGCTGCCGCGCGTGACTACGCCCGACAGATCCAGGACCTGCTGCGGGACCACAGCGTGGCCTTCCGCCAGCTTGCGACGGCGGCCGAACTCGCACGGATAGGGGATCGCCTGCGGCGCTACGATGACCAGATCGCCCGGTTGCAACGGGCCGGGATCGGTCGGCCGGAGGCGGTGGACGCCGAACAGACCCTGCGCGAGCTGGGCCACGACCTCTCCAGGGTCGCGGAACGTTTCAACGCCGATGAACGCGCCGCCATGCGCGCACTTCTCAATGGTGCACGCGTCACCCTGGTGGGCGCCCTGGCGGCGGTGACCGTCGTGAGCCTGTTCCTGGCGTATTTCCTGTCGCGCGCGGTGGCCTGGCCGCTGCGCGAGCTGGAGCGGGACGTGGCCGCGGTCGGGCAAGGGCGCCTGAATGCGCTGCCGGCACGTTCCGGTGACCGAGAGCTCATGCGCTTCACCGAGGCCTTCAATCGCACGCTGCACGAGCTCGAGCAACGCCGCCGGCATCTGCTGCAGTCCGAAAAGCTCGCCAGCCTGGGTACCCTGGTAGCGGGTGTCGCGCACGAACTCAACAACCCCCTCTCCAACATCTCGACGACCAACCAGCTGCTGCAGGAGGAGCTGGACGCCGCCGATCATGCGCAGATCTGCGCCTGGCTGCAGGATATCGACGAGCAGACCGAGCGTGCCCGGCGTATCGTCGCCACGCTGCTCGACTCCGCACGCGACAGCCCCTACAGCACCGCGCCGACCCGGCTGCGCAATGTCCTGGACAAGAGCGTGGCCCTGGTCGGTAGCCGTGGCCCGCAAGGTGTCGCGGTCGTGGTCGACGTCGCCGGCGATCCGGTCATCGATGCCGATGCGCAGAAGCTGCAGCAGGTCTTCATCAACCTCATCGGTAACGCTCTCGAAGCGGGCGGACGGCAGATACAGGTGCGCTGTGTGGCGCGACACGCCCAGCTGGAGGGTCCGCCACTCGATGCCTACGTCTGGACACGCTCACCGACAACCATGGACCTCGAGGATAACGCCGTCTTCATCAGTGTGGTCGACGACGGCCCTGGTATTCCTGCCGAGATACTGTCCAAGGTGTTCGATCCCTTCTTCACCACCAAGGATGTCGGGCATGGCTCCGGTCTTGGCCTCCACGTGGTCAAGGAGATCATCGAGCGGCACGGCGGCTGCATCGGTGTCGTCAGCCAGCCGGGCGAGGGTAGCCGCTTCATGGTGTTGCTGCCGCGCCGCCAGCCGCGGGTGGGAAATGCCGCATGAGCACGCCACCGATCACCACAGAACCGACACGTGTGCTGGTAGTCGACGATGAGGCGACCGCCGTGCGCAATCTCGTCTATGCGCTCGGCAAGGAGGGCTACGAGGTCGAGGGGCGGCACGGCGGCACCGCGGCGCTGGAGGTGTTGGACGCAGAGCGCTTCGACGTCGTGCTCACCGACCTGCGCATGGAAAAGGTCGATGGCATGCAGGTGCTGCGGCGGGCGCGCGAACGGTATCCCGACGTTGCCGTGATCGTCCTCACCGGCTACGCGACTGTCACGTCCGCGGTGGATGCGATGAAGGAGGGTGCGTTTCATTACATCACCAAGCCGTTCCGGCTGGACGAGGTTCGACACGTGGTACGCGAGGCCGCGGAGCTGAGCCGACTACGGCGTGAAAACCGTGAATTGCGCGCCGCCGTCGAGGGCTATCAGGGCGGGGAGGCCATCATCACCCGCGATCTGGTGATGCAGCGGCTGTTGGAAACGGCACGCCAGGCGGCGGTGGCCGATTGCAACATCTTCATCACCGGCGAGAGTGGTACCGGCAAGGAACTGCTGGCGCGCTACGTGCACACCCACAGTCCGCGCCGCAACGGCCCATTCGTCGCCCTCAACTGCGGGGCCTTCGCCGAAGAACTGCTGTCGAACGAACTGTTCGGGCATGTCAAGGGTGCGTATACCGGTGCGGATTCCGATCGCAGAGGCCTGATCGAGACGGCCGCGGGTGGCACGCTGTTCCTCGACGAGGTCACGGAGATGTCCCAGGCCATGCAGGTGAAGCTGCTGCGCGTGGTGCAGGAACACGAGTTTTTGCGTATCGGGGCCACCACACCCACCCAGGTGGACGTGCGCTATCTGGCGGCCAGCAACCGTGAACTCAAGGCCGCGGTGGATGCGGGTGTCTTCCGCAGTGATCTCTATTACCGGCTCAATGTCGTCAACCTGCATGTCCCGCCATTACGCGAACGCCGCGACGACATCGCCCTGCTGGCACAGCATTTCCTGAAGAAGTCCGCGCAGTCCATGCACCGCCCGGTCACCGAACTCGATCCTGCGGCGCTGGCCGCGCTGCAGGTCTACGGGTTTCCGGGCAACGTGCGTGAGCTGGAGAACGCCATCGCGCGCGGTGTCGCGCTGGCTGGCGACCACGTCCTGCGGCTGGAACACCTGCCCGAGGACCTGCGCGGCGTGCCCGGTCATAGCGGCGTCATCCTGCCGACGCTGGCGGCGCAGGAGGCCGAATACATCCGCTGGGTGCTCGGCCAGACCAGGGACAACCGCACCCAGGCCGCCCAGATCCTCGGCATCGACCGGGTGTCGCTGTGGCGCAAGCTGAAGAAATACGGCATGGCGGAGTAGACGCACACAATGGCTGCGCCACCTGGTGCGGGCGTGCCGGTAGCGTATCAATACAGCGACAGCCCGAGCGTTTCGCACAATTCTTGTAGGTGCATACTTACATCTTTTTTACCGATATCCGTCCAGAATCATCTCAGCTGTGGGGTACGGAAACCCTCGGCCTTTGCTGCCGTATTTTGAGAGGGAACGCCATGTTCAATCCATTTGTGAATACATCTATCTCAGCTGGATTTCTGACGCTGATACTGGCCACTCCGGCGGACGCCGCATTGATCGGTGGCGACTGGCAGACGACCGGTGACGGCTTGATGATCAGGGACACGACCACGAATCTCGAATGGCTGAAACTCACCGAAACTGCCGGTATGAGCTATGGGGGCGTCTCCGGTC
>JAIOJV010000081.1 GCA_019911805.1 Gammaproteobacteria bacterium | reverse complement strand
GGGTGGCCCCCTCCAGATCCGCACCCATCAGGTTGGCCCCGGAGAGATCCATCTCATCCAGATCACACCCAGGACAGGCATTGGTGGCAAGCAGTCTCTCGACCGCTGCCCCACCGGTTTCGGCGGCCTCTGCGGCTGACGCGCCGCTCTGCATCAGCAGCAGCGCCAGACTCAGGGCCAACGCCGTGCGTTCAATGGTCCGCATGCGAGTGCCCGGTGTCCTCGTCGGCTGCAGACGCAGGCTTGGTCACCTCGGCGAAGCGCAGTTGCAGCGGCGGCTGACCGCGCATGCTGAGCGTGAGCACGGCACGCGGCGCTTCCGTGGCGACGATGCGCGCGTCACTGCCGCGCAATTCGCTCTCACCCTGCGGCTCGAGCTCGACGATGATGCGCTCACCATCCTGCAGCAGCAGAAGTTGGCCACGGGCACCTGCGGTCGTTTGTGGAGCATTGCTATGATCCATCACCCAGACGGTGACGGAGCCTTCGTTGACGACCAGTTCCAGGTGATACGGACCGGACATGCGCAACATGCCGCCATGTGCACCACCCATGGCATCGAGGACATCATCGGTATGCGCCTGCGCCACCAACGGTGCCAGCAACAGACCCGACATCAGCAAGAGCATCCGTGCGAGAAGATTGCGATATTCAAGCATTAGCAAGCTCCAGGAAATTAGGGGATGCGGCCCGGCTAACCGGGCCGCATCCATGGGTACTACACCGAGGTACTGCGGGAGGACTTGAGGCCTTCCCAACTCTCCGGCACCACGACGTGATCGTGCATACCGCCCGGGCTGGGCAGGCGCGCGACGATCTCGTTGGAGTCGGCGTGGATTACCACCAGACCCGACTGGCCCGCCTGGTGGCCGCTGTACACCGTGGTGATGTACTGACCATCGACGGTGCAGTCGCAGGTGTGCGGGTCCGGACCGGTATCCCACTTCGCCACCACCTTCCAGGTCTTGGGATCGACCTTGCAGATGAAGCCGTTGTGCGGCTTGCGCGCCCAGATGGTAAAGAACGCCCAGCGTGAGTCCGGCACGTTGCCCATGTGAAGCGGCAGATACTTGTTGCCGAAGCCCTCAACGAACGCCTCCTTCTTCCACTTGAGCGGATCGGGATCCGTCGAACGGTACACGGCGATGTTGTTCTGCAGCACGTTGTTGCAGGCGAGGAAGTATTCACCGCTGGTGATGAAACCGGCCTCGTGCAGGGGGGTGAGCACGGACGGCACCGAGTAGGTCCAGGTGTAGCCCTGCTGCTTGACCAGCGGGAACCTGTCCGGGGCACCCTTGGCGGTGGACAGCAGCGTCAGCACTTCCCAGGTGTCAGTGTTGATGATGGCGCAGCAGCCGTGCCGACGGATCAAGATGGCACCCAGCGGTAACTCCGGGTGCCAGGTGAAGGCATCGACAAACACTGCGGTCGGATCGGCCGGCATCAGCTCCTCACCGAGCATCGCCTCGTGGCTGGTCTTCATGCCCTTGCGGTCGTTGTAATCGAACTTGCCGGTCGACTGGTCAGGGAATACATGGGAGATGTTGACCTGGCGTGCGACCGGATCGTAGTCCACCCTGAAGGCCTTGACGACCTTCGGGTTATCGCTGATGTCGGTGATCAGGACCATGTCCTTCTGACCGTCGGCGAAGGCCACGTACTTGTTGGCGTTCGGACCAACACCGATGGACACGTGCACGCCCAGATCCATACCGGTAACCGCACCGATGTCGGCGACCATCGAGATCTTGTTCTGCGCACCGCTGCCGTCATAGTGCATCTTCCACATGCCGAACCGACCGCGGTCACGCCACTCTGGCGAGTTCTCATTGACGTACGGAGCAGCCGGCGGCTGCATGGTCTGATAGAAGTCAAAACTCTGGTAGGGATCCGCGGACGGCAGGGCCGCGATGTGGTGCGGGATGGGCATGTCGATGCCCAGCAGGCCGTAGTTGAACCATGCCATGGTCTCGGGCACGCTCAGGTCCAGGGCCGAAACGGCGCCGCTGTACTTGCCGGGCAGCAGAATCACATTGCCCTTGAACTCCTTGAACAGGCTGTGCTGGCGTTCGGCCGAGGCATCGTGCACGGCAGCCGAGGCGGAACGCATGCCGAGCCCACCGGCGGCGCCGGCCACGCTGGCGGCCATTGCGCCTTTCATGAATTTGCGTCTGGAAATACTCATTCCTGTTGTCCTCCGGTCGATGATGTTGCTCAGATGCTCGCCTTAGACCAGTCCTGCGGACCGACATAGACGTTTTCCACCTTGCCGTCCGCGCCGATCACGTACACAGTCGGCAGACCGCGGAAACCAAGTTTGTTGGACAGACCCTTCGGGTCCAGTGCGTCGTTGGGTGCGACATACATGGGGAGTTTGATGCCTTGCTCCCGTTTCACTACGCGCACGGTACGCGCCGTCTCCTTGATGCGGTCGCCGCCGAGCAGCCCGGTTCCCACCAGGTCCGCGTTCACAAACAACAGTTGGGCCTCGGAGTCACCCGTCTTACTGGCTGCCTGCAGCTTCTTCAGCTCATCCACAGACACGGCCACGGACGAGATGAAGAATGCGAGCACCGTACGCTTACCGTTGATCAGCTTGCTTACATCGAGCTTCTTGCCATCTTCGCTGTAGATTTCCCAGTCAGTCGGGAAGGTATCGCCCGCCTGAGTACCCTGGGGATAGACCTCGCCACCGACCTGATCGGCCGTCGGGAAGATGCCGTCCTTGCTGTCGGCCAACGCAGGGCCCGGTGCGTACAGAGCGAGCAACAGCGCACTCGTGACGACCGAACACCCGACATGGAGCCGGCTGCGATTGGCCGGATGTCTGGATGTTGTCATGTTGAAACCTCCTTCCGTTCATTGTGCATTTGAGGGTGATGGCCAGCATCGCCACGCAGGGCCCCCCGCAATCGGCCCCGAACGCGCCGCTTCGCAGTGGCCTGTCGGAGGTAACCTATATCAAGTCCCGTGCCAGCATGACCACAGGATATAGGTCCATGATTTTATGGGAAATGAGCGTAAAGTGTGGGATTTGCCGCGCTCACTCGTTCCACATTGGAACGGATGGAACGGGCGCGGCAGGTTTCAGGAAGGAACGGAACGGGGGTTGCTCCCGCCAGTTTGTGGGGATTCTCCCAGGCACGCGGCGTTCGCGCTGATGGTCGGGTGGCGCGCGCTATCGACGCCGCGCCGCACCCCGCGGGGCGCGGCGGATGTCATACTGCCGCAGCTTGCGCCAGAGCGTGGTGCGGCCGATGCCGAGGCTGCGCGCAACCTCGGAGAGGTTGTCATAGCGATCCAGTGCCGCCTCGATGGCCTGCTGCTCACTGTCGGCGAGATTCAACGGTGGAGCAGGCTCCGTGACACCCTGCCACCCTGCCCACCATGCCCACCATGCCCACCACGCGTGCCGCCGGCGCGCTGCAGGATCTCCTCGGGCAGTGCGTCGATATCGATGCGGCCGTTGGGGGCGGCGAACACCACCATTTGTTCGACCATACTCTCCAACTGGCGTACGTTGCCCGGGAAGGGATAGTTCAGCACCTTGGTCAGCGCCGACGGTGTCAGTGTCAGCGGGCCGCGACCATGCTTCTTGGCGTACTGGTGCAGGAAGCTTTCCAGTAAACGTTCAAGATCCTCGCCACGTTCCCGCAGCGGCGGCAGATTGATGCGGTAACCATTCACGCGGTAGTACAGATCCGGCCGGAATTCACCGTTGGTGATCAGCTCCGAGAGATCGCGATTCGCCGCTGCGATGACCCGGATATCGATCTTGCGGGCGCGATTGGTACCGACGCGGCGGATCTCACGCTCCTGCAGCACACTGAGCAGCTTGGCCTGCATGGCCAGCGACAAGGTATCGATTTCATCGAGAAAGATGGTGCCGCCATCGGCCGTCTCGAACAGACCCTGACGTGCCTCGGTAGCACCGGTGAAGCTCCCCTTGGCGTGCCCGAAGAGCTCGCTCTCCAACAGCTGCTCGGGCACGCTGGCGCAGTTGAGGCTGACGAAGGGCTGCTCGGCGCGCTGGCCACGCTCGTGGATGTAGCGCGCCAGCATGCTCTTACCGGTGCCGGTCTCACCCGTGATGAGGATACTCAACTCGGTGCGGGCGATGCGTTCGGCGCGGATCAATACACCCTGCATCACCGGGCTGACGGCTACCAGCCCGGTACCTGCGGCCGACACAATATCGGGCTGTGTCGCGGTTGCCAGCGCATGTGCCTGCTGGATCTTCTCCAGGATTTCATCTTCGCCGAACGGCTTGGTGAGGTAGTCATAAGCACCGAGACGCATGGCCTCGACGGCGGTCTCGATGCTGCCGTAGGCCGTGATCAGGATCACAGGCAGCTGCGGGTACTGAGTCTTCACCTCCCGCAGCAGCTCGTTGCCGGACATTCCATCCATACGCAGATCGGTGATCAGGACGTCGTAGCGCGCGTGTTCCAGCAGTGCCAGCGCCTCGCCGCCGCTGGCGGCCTCGCCGGCCTGCATGCCGGCGTTCTCCAGCAGCAACACCAGACTGCGGCGCGGACTGCGTTGATCGTCGACGACCAGGGCCCGCAGCGTCATGACACCAACTCTGCATCCGCTGCGGCGACCACCGTGGACACGGGAAACCGCAGCGCGAAACACGCGCCCGGGGGGCCCCATACGCGCAGCCGTCCACCCCAACCCTCGACATGCTGGCGCACGATGGCCAGGCCAAGCCCGGCCCCCTGCGAGCGCTGGCTGAAGAACGGCTCGAAGATATGGGCCCGGTCCGCTGCCAGGATGCCAGGGCCGTTGTCGGCCACGGCCAGGAAGACGTGACCGTCGCGCTGCACCAACCGCACTCGGACACGGCCGGCGCCTTTGATGGCCTGCGCGGCGTTGAGCAGCAGATTCCACAGTAGCTCCTGGAAACCGTCAGCATCGAACAACACCGCCCCGCACTCGCCCCAGATCTCCTGCTCCACCGCGACCGGCAGGCCTTCGTGGCGGATATGCTGCTCTACACCTTCGCAGACACGGCCGACGAGCGTGTCCAGGTGCACCCGTGTCCGCATCTGCCGCGGCGAGCGCCCGAAGCTGAGGAAGTTGCGTGTCAGGCGATCCAGCCGCCGCACCTCATCGTCGATGATCTCCATGGCCGGCATGGCGGCCTCGGGCTGACCATGAATGCTGCGGCGCAGCACGGCCAGACAATTGTTGATGGCACTGAGGGGGTTGCGGACTTCGTGGGCGACGCTGGCGGCCATCTGGCCAAGCACGGCGAGGCGCTCGGCGCGCACGCGGTCCTCTTCGGAACGCCGCAGCTGCTCGTTGGTGCGCCGCACCGCCGCGTAGGCGCGGGCGTTGGCGATGGCTACGCGCACCTGCTCGGCCAGGAGTTCACCCTGCTCCAGGGTGGCACTGCTGAACGGCACACGGTCCAGCCGCATGATCAGCATCACCGCGATGAGCTCGGCGCCGTCCAGCAGCGGGAATATGGCCAGCGCCCCCCATACACAGCCGGGCGTACCCAGTGGAAAGGGTGCCGCCTGTGCCGGCTCCGGTTTCAGCAGCGCCAGCGGCCGACCCGACTCGCGCAGTTGTGCGAACAGCGCCGTCCCTTCGTCTGACACCACCCAGGTGGGCTGTCCGGTGGCCGGATCGAGCACCGCGGAACCCAGCAAGCAACGACTGGCCATGTGCATACCCTCGCCGTCCTCCCCGGCCAGCAGGATCGCCGAACCCTCGCTGTGCAACATCTGCGCGCTCTCTCTGCAGACGGCCTCCAGCAGCTGCGACAGATCCAGCGTCGAGCCGAGCATCGCCGCCACCCGCGACAACGCGGAGCGGAAGGCTACGGCCTCGGTCCAACGGTAGTGCAACAGGGCATTGTGCACGATTGACCCGATCTCGGCGGCCACGGCATCCAGCTGCCCGTGCCGCACACGTGCCGGGACATCTTCCTGCACGTGCATGCGCAGATAGCCGAACACCTGATCGTGCGCACGTAGCGCCAGGCACATGCAGGTATGGGGTAGGCTGGTCGGTGTGCAGGTATGCACCAGCTCGTCGCCGCTGCCGCCCACGGCCCGCGCCAGGCGCACGCAGGGCGTATGTTCGGGACTGACCTCGACCTCCCAACGTAACCCCTGATGCCGTATGCCACGCGCCAGCTCCGCCGCCTCATCATCTGGCACCCGCAGTATGAGCGTGTAACGACACGGCCCCAACAGCTCCACCAACGCGACCTCGATAGCGGCCAGCGTCTGATCCAGGCTGCGGGCATTGATGCTGGCATTGACCATGGCGTTGCGTATCTGCAGCTCATAGTGCATCAGGCCCAGCTCGTCATGCGTGTGTCGCAGCTCGCGGTTGGTGACGACCTGCGCGACCCGTGCCCGCTCGACCGCCCGCAACGCCACGACCAACGCGGCGGCGATCACCACCACGGTGCCCATGTACAGGCTGGCCTTGACGGCGTGCCAGGTCCACCAGGTGGAGTCCCACAGGTGCGAGAAGCGAAACAGGTACGCACTCTCGCCGAACAGCATGAGCATGCCAGCGGCGACCAGCACCAGCCGCTGCCGGGTGGCGCGGTAGAACAGAAACGCCAACAGGGCAGCGACGGCGTAGAGCGCGCCAGAGAGCTCATGGGTACGACGCGCCAGCGCCGAGAAGTCGTACATACCGTCGACATGCCCATCCGGCAGGACCGTGTGGTAGGCGACGGCCACCGCGACCAGCGCCGCGAGCATGAAGGCGACCTCGCTGGACAGGCGCAGTGTCGATGTAGGCGGTCGGTGGGCGCGATAATAGCGCACCGCACCCATGCACAGCAGGGCACCGCCTAAAAAGATGGAGAGGGTGTGCGATCCGACGAACAGCCCCGGGTGTTCAGCCGGCGGGGTGGCGGCATGGAGGATATCGAGCAGCCCCATCAGCAGGAAGCCGAGCGCGAACAGGTTCAGCGAGCCGCCCTGATAAGGGCGCGAAAGCGCCATGATCAGGGCGGCGATCAGGAGCGCGGTGACCCCACAGAACAGTTCGACAATGGCATGCGTACGGACGTCGATGTAACGCGCGGGGCCCGCGCTGTCGTCACCCCCCCAGAGCAGCAGGAGTGGCGAGACGACCAGCAGCAGGACCCAGCCATACAGCAGCCAATTCTGCCACTGACCGTGGCCGATCACCTTATCCTGGTGCCGCTGACCTGCCATCAGGGAATAATTCATAACGCCTCACTGCCTGGCGAAAACCGCGAAAATCCTGGTGCCTCAGCATAGCAACCGCCCACCGGGCTGCCAACCACACAGCCTCAGGGTCCGGCCGGTGCGCGCAGCAGGTTGGGCCAGCGCCGCAGCGCCCAGGCGAATCCGGACGGCAAGACGAACAGATTCAGCAAGGTGGAACTGACCATGCCGCCGAGCAGGACGATCGCCAGCGGCCGCTGCAGCTCCTTGCCGGTCGGATCCCCCACCAGGAATGGGATAACCGCCAGTGCTGTGGTCAGCGCTGTCATGGCAATGGGCAGCATGCGGTCGAGCGCACCCTGCACGGCGAGCGCCGCCGCGTCGGCGGAGGCGTCACCGTTACGGGCTGCGACCCACTGGTAGCGCGAAATGAGCAGAATACCGTTGCGCGTAGCGATACCGAACAGGGCGATCAGGCCGACCAGCGACGAGACGCTCAGCGTCTCTCCGGCGATCACCAGCGCCAGCACGCCGCCCACCAGCGCGAACGGCAGATTGGACAGGATCAGTCCCACCAGTGGCAGTTGCCGGAAGGCGCGTAACATCACAGCGAATACCAGCAGTATCGCGATACCTCCGGCGATCAGCAGGTCGCGCAGGGCGCGCTGCTGCCCCTCCCAGTCGCCGCCGTACTCAAGGGTGTAGCCGGTGGGCAGCACCAGGGCCTGTTCGACCTGCTCGCGCACGTCGTCCACCACCGCACTCAGATCACGGCCGGTGACGTTCCACTGCACCACCGCGCGGCGCGCACCGCCGTCACGGTTGATCATGTAGGGCTCCTGCACCACGTCCACCTGGGCGACGGCCCGCAACGGCACGACCACGCCCGCCGCGGTCTGCAGCGGCAGGTTGCCCAACACATCGAGGTCCGCACGCGCAGAGGCCTCGATGCGTACGTACAGATCGTACGCACGGTCGCCCTCCAGCACCTGCGACACCACCACGCCATTGAGCGCACCGCCGGCCTGGCGCACGACCTCACCGGGTGTGATGCCGTAGGCAGCCGCGGCTTCACGATCCACCCGCAGATCGACACCGGGCACCATCACCATCGGCTCGGCCTGCAGATCGACCACGCCGGCGACGCCCTGTACGGCGGCGAGCAGCTCCTGCTGCAGGTGCGCCAATACATCGAGGTCCGGGCCATAGACCTTGGCGACCATCTGTGACCGTACACCGGACATGATCTCCTGCATGCGGTGGGTGATGAATTGCGAGACGTTGATGGCGGCACCGGGGATCCCGCTGAGCTCCCCGCGGATGGTATCCATCGCGGCAGCCACGTCATGCACGTTCTCCTTCAGCGTCACGTCGAACTCACTGAAGTTCACCGGCTGCGCATCCTCGTCCAGGCGTGAACGCCCAGCGCGCTGGGCCACCATGGCGACCTCGGGCATCGCACCCACCAGGCTTTCCACCTGACGTCCGATGCGCAGACTTTCCTCCAGGGAGGTGCCCGGCATCAGCGTCATGGCGATAACGATGTTACCTTCATGGAAGGCCGGCAGGAACGAACGGCCAAGCGTGAAAATCAGCACCAGGCCAAGGGCGCTGGCGCCCAGGGCGGCACCGAGGATGGCCCGCGGGCGCGCCATGGTATACGCCAGCGCACACCGATAGACCCCCAGCAACCAGGTCACGAATCTGCCCAGGCCGACCCGCTCGCGTGCATAACGGCCACCGAAGAAGTACGAGCACAGTACCGGCACCAGGGTCAGGGCCACCAGCAGCGAGCCGGCAACGGCCGCGAGGTAGGCGATGGCCAGGGGCGCGAACACCCGCCCCTCGATGTCACTCAGGAAGAACACCGGCAGGAAGGTCAGCACGATGATGACGGTGGCGAACACCACCGAGTTACGGATCTCACTGGAACCCTCGAAGACGATCTCCAGCGTCGGCAGCGGTGCTGTGGCCTGTTGATTTTCGCGCAGGCGCCGCAGGATATTCTCCACATCGATGATGGCGTCGTCGACCACCTCGCCAATAGCGAACACCAGGCCGCCGAGGGTCAGCGCATTGAGGCCGATGTCCAGCAACGACAGCACCAGGACACCCATCATCAGCGAGGTCGGTATGGCGATCAGGCTGATGACCGTCGGTCGCCAGCGCACCAGGAACAAAAACAGTACCAGCGCGACGATCAGTGAGGAATGCAGCAGGGCATCCTCCAGGTTGTCGATGGAACGGTCGATGAAGCTCGCCTGACGGAATACATTGGGGACCAGCTCGACACCCTCGGGGAGCGTGGTCGCCAGGTCGCGCAATGTCTCCTCGACACGCTGCGTGGTCGCCAGGGTGTCGCTGCCCCACAACTTGGAGACCGTACCGATGACCGCCGGCCCGCCGTACATCTGACCGTCACCGCGCTTGATCTCGCCGCCAAAGCGCACCTCGGCGACATCGCCGATGGTCAGCGGACTGCCCTGCACCAGACCGAGGGCACTGCGTCCGATATCGGCGAGTGAGTGCACACGCGCCTCGCCGCGTACGAAATACTCTTCCTCGGGTGTCGGGAACACGAAGGCGGCCGGGGCGACGCTGTTGGCATCGCGCGCCGCGTCCACCACGCGTGTGAACGGCAGCCCGAGGCGCATCAGGGCAGCCGGATCGACCTGCACCTGATACTGCTTGACCTCACCGCCGACGGCGACCACCGAGGCCACACCTTCCTGGGCCAGCAGACGGTTGCGGAACTCCCAGTCGACCAGACTGCGCAACTCGTAGCTGCGGTCCTGACCCGACCAGTCGACCAGCGCGAACTTGAGCAACCAGCTGATCGCCGAAGTCACCGGCATCAACTCCGGTGGGCGCACACTGCCGGGCAGGCTGGCGCGGGCGAGCTGCAGGCGTTCCTGGGCGAGTACACGAGCATGGAAAATGTCGGTATCGGCAGCGAAGACGATGGTGATGCGCGACAGGCCGATCGACGAATTCGAGCGGATCTGCTCGACATTCGGCATGCCCTGCAAGGTGACCTCCAGCGGTCGCGTCACCAACAGCTCGACATCGCGTGCCGCGAAGCCGGGCGCCTCGGTCTGGATCTGCACCTGTGGTGGGGCGAATTCGGGGAAGACGTCGACGACCATGCGCCCAAGGGCGAACAGTGCAGCAACCGTGAGCACGGCATACAGCAGCAGGATGACGACACGGTTGCGCAGCGACCAACCAATGATCCAGTCGAACATCTCTCCCCCTCAGTGATGGTGATCGTCGGCGTGGATGCCGGCGCGCAGCAGCCGATAGGCGCCTTCGAGCGCCATTTTTCCATGAGTTACGACCGCAGTGCCCGGCTGCAGACCAGCCACCGGGACCCAATCGCCGACGGCAGGACCCGGCTCTACCATGCGCCGGACATAACTCCCCGGTTCGGTCTGGACGAACACCACTGTGTCCAGGCCCTGGCCCATGAGGGCCGCGCGCGGGGCCCAGGCCTCCTCCGCGCGCGGCAACAGCACCTCGATGTCCAGGGGCTGGCCGGGATACAGACCATCCCGCTCCTCCAGCTTCACGAACACACGGCCCAACTGGCGCAGGTCATCGAGTGCCGGCGACAGGTCGTGTACAGGGTATTCGGCGGTCTTACCGTCGGGCAGCCGCAAGCGTACGCGCACGTCACCGGGGCGTACGCCGGCAAGGTCGTCCGGAAACAACAGGCCCTCGACCCACAGTGGCCGATCGTCGGCGATGATGCGCGCGATGGCGCGCCCCATGACCACGAACTGCGCCATCGTACGATCGCCGGCACTGAGCAGTTCACCGGGCTGTACCAGCACCTCGCTGATTACGCCATCGATGGCCGCATCCACGACAATGCCTTCCAGCGTCTCACCGGTCTTTTCGAGCTGCTCGATGTCCTCATCGCTCAACCCCCACCAGCGCAAGTTCTCGCGCGCATCCTTCATGAAATTGGGAAGTCGTCCCTCACCACTCAGGATATCCAGCCTCTCCTCGTTGCCGAGCAACGCGACGAAGGCCTTCTGGACGAGCACGAATTCCGGGCTTTCGATCAGTGCAACCGGATCACCCGCACGCACGTGGCTACCGGGGCGGACGTAGATCTCCTTGACCTGACCGCTGATGAAGGCGTTGACATCGTGCACCGCCGCTGCAGGCGCGATGACGCGACCGATACCAGCACGGCTCTCGACGACGGTGCGGGCCTCTACCGCCGCCACCCGGATGAGGTCGCTGTCGGCCCGAATCTCATTTACAACCTCGCCCGCCATCTCACCAGACGCGGCAGCGGCCCCCGCAGGACCCTGCCCGGCGCCGGCGGCGAACGCCGATGCGTCCGAGTGGGCCAACACGGGACCGGCGCACCACACCAGGAGAACGGCACAAAACAGTTCAGTGCGCATGCTCTTCCTCCCCGAGCTCCAACGACACAGTAAGACGTTGGCCGTTGCGCAGTCCCAGCAGCGATGCGCTGGCCAGCGGCCGCAGGCGCACCGTGCGCCGCATCCCGGTCGCATCAACCAGCGGCACGATCTCCTCGATCGACGCCTCCAGTGCCGCCGTCTCCGGAGACAGGTGTAACCAGACCGTGTCTTCCGGCTGCAGGCGCGCGGCCTGTGCCAGCGGCAGCTGCGCCTCGATCAAAAAGGCCTCGGGATCGGCAATACGGAACAACGTGGTACCACTCAGGCTGAACAACCCCGACTGGGCGCCCGGGTTGATCACCTGGCCCTCGGTGAGGGAGACATCGACCAGGTAACCATCCTGCGGCGCATGGATAGCCACGCGGGGTACCGGCGCGCGGGTATCCTCCACGGCACGTATGTCGTCCTCGCTGAGACCGCGCCACTGCAGGCCCATGCGGCCCTCGATCAGTTTCTCCTCCGCCGTGGTGCTGAAGGCCTTGACGAGTTCGAGGTTGGCGAAGGTCTCGGCGTAGGTCCGCTGAATGGTTTCCAGCTCGGCACTTTCGAATTCCGCCAGCACCTCACCCTGCGTAACGGCCCGCCCCGGATAGAGGTTGCGCAGTGCGACGATGCGCGCATTGACCTTGAGCACCACGCCGACGACCTCGCGGGGATCGACCCGCACCTGTGCCGCATAGCGCGGCGGACCGACATCCTGCGCGACGGCCCCCATCGCTGTGGCGCCGCCGGCAAACGCGCCCGCGTCGCTGTGCGCGTAGACGACGGCCGGCAGCAACGTGCACAGCGCGCACAGACGTCTCATGAAAGCCATTCCAGTCATGTCATCTCCTCGGCATAGGCCCGCCAGCTGCAGCAGCGCGCCCAGTTGCCTCGGAGCAACATCCATGCCACGGAAAAATCTCCGGCAAATCCGTGGGCCGCCTGTTTCAGCACGCACCAATGTTTCACACGCATGTTCCGAGTTGGAACGCGCCCGGGCGAAAACACACAGTGCGGCGCGCAAGCACTGGAAATTCCGATACGAATGGCCTTGGCACAGCCATTGCTCGCCGCCTGCACCGAGTACCGCGCGGCGATGGGAGGCGCGGTGGATATAACACACGCCAGCAGACAACCATAAGAGCAATGCATACCACCATCACCCACAGGAGATCGATGCACATGTCACTCACCATCACCCGCGTTACAGCAGGGGTCGCGGCCTGCACTGGACTGCTGCTGATCGGCGGCACCGCGACTGCCGATCAGCACCCGCAGGCCGGCAGCCTGCTGGAGGCCGTGACCGACGGCAAGGTCTACGGCCAGGTACGGCCGCGCTACGAGTTCGTGGACGACGAAGTGCTCAGCGACAAGGCCCATGCGTTCACGATGCGTACCAGGCTGGGCTACGAGACCGCTGGCTGGAACCGGTTCAGTGCCGTGGTGGAATTCGAGGATGTACGCGCCTTCGGCAGTGAGAAGTTCAACAGCACCGTCAACGGCCACACGCAGTACCCGGTCGTGCTGGACCCGGAATCCACTGAGGTGAACCAGGTCTTCCTGGCCTATTCCGGGTTGGCCGACACCACGCTGCAGCTGGGCCGGCAATACATCACCTTCGACAACGAGCGTTGGGTGGGCCCGGTCGGCTGGCGGCAGAATTCGGTGACCATGGATGCCTTTACGGTATCCAATCAGTCCCTGCCCGACACTACGATCTACTATGGCTACGTCGACAACGTGAACCGCCTGTTCGGCGAGGACCACCCCACCCTCAGCGACTGGGACATGAACAGCCACCTGGTCCACGTCACCTACAACGGCCTGGCCTTCGCCAGGATCGTCGGCTACGGCTACTTCCTCGACTTCCAGGACCCGGCCTTCGAGGCGCTGTCGACGCGCACCCTGGGTCTGCGCCTGGACGGCAGCCACGCCATCAGCGACACCATGAAGCTGCTGTACACCGCGGAATATGCCGATCAGACGGATTACGCCGACGGCAGGCCGGGCGACGCGGATTACTACTGGTTGACGCTGGGCCTGGGTTTCAAGCAGTTTGAGGTGAAGCTCAATCAGGAACGGCTCAGCGGCAACGGCACCTACAGTCTCAGCACGCCGCTGGCGACCGTGCATGCGCAGAACGGTTGGGCCGACAAGTTCCTCGCCAACCCTGCCGACGGGTTGATCGATACCAGCGTGGCAGCGAGCACCGCAGTCGCGGGTGTCAAACTGGTCGCGATCTACCACGACTACCAGAGCGACAACAGCAGCTACGACTACGGCGATGAATGGAATCTGCTGGCAGTCAAGCCGATCAATAAAAACCTGAAGGTACTTGCCAAATTCGCGGACTACTCGGCCGACAGGAACGCCACCAACGTCGCCCGCAACCCCGCTCAGCGCACCGACGTGCAGAAGTTCTGGCTGATGGCGGATTTCACCTTCTGAACCAAGTCCGAGAGCGGACCCCTCCCGCCCGGGAGGGGTCTCTTATGGGGCTCGGCCGCTACGCTCGAAGCCCGCATCGTCGGGTAGCCGGCCGCCCGGCATGCAGCACACCGACCACCGCATCTCCGATATAATCCCGATTATCGCCTGCGACCCCGAAGCACGCGCGAGCCACTGACACACAGAACATCTCTGCAGCGGCTGCGCACCAGCTCGCGAGTGGTGCCAGCCCGTGTGAAGCGTATGGCTTTGTCAGCGTTTCCCGTGTCCCTCCGTGGCCGCAACGATGTTTTTGGGATAATGTGCCTGCCGCACCGCTACGACGCCGCACATCCGCTGGAGAGATTCTGCCCATGCCCCTGGTCGCCAATTCAGATTTGCCCGCCTTCGCCCGCCTGCAAGAGGAGGGCGAGACCATCGTGCCCGGCGAGGATGCCGTCCATCAGGATATCCGCGAGCTGCACATCGGCCTGCTGAACATGATGCCGGACGCCGCCCTGGCCGCGACCGAGCGGCAGTTCTTCCGCCTGGTCGGTGAGAGCAACCAGATCGCGCAGTTCTATATGCACCCGTTCACCCTGGACGCACTGGAGCGCGGCACGGAGGGGCGCGCGCACGTGGAGCGCTATTACGAGACCTTCGGCCAGATCAAGGAGGCCGGCCTCGATGCCCTGATCGTCACCGGCGCCAACGTCCAGGGCACCGAACTCGCCGAACAGCCCTTCTGGGAGCCGCTGATCGAGGTGATCGACTGGGCCTACGAGAACGTCACCTCGACGCTGTGCTCCTGCCTGGCGACGCATGCGGTGCTGCAGTTCCGCTATCATCAGAAGCGCCGGCCGCTGGGCTTCAAGCGCTGGGGGGTGTATTCGCACCAGCTGGTCGATCGCCGCCACCCGCTGGTGCTGGGCGTGAACACACGCTTCGACGTGCCGCATTCGCGCTTCAACCAGATCGACCGCAGTCAGTTCGAGGCCGCCGGTCTCACCGTGCTGGCCGAGAGCGCCGCGGCCGGGGTGCACCTCGCCGTCAGCGAGGATGGCTTCCGGCTGGTATTCCTGCAGGGGCACCCCGAATACGACAGCATCAGCCTGCTCAAGGAATACAAGCGTGAGGTACAACGCTACGCCAGCGGTGCGCGTGCCGACTATCCACCCTTTCCCGACAACTACTTCGGCCTGCAGACCCAGGCCATCCTGGACGAACACCGCGTGGCCCTGGAGGCCGCCCTCGCCACCGGCCGGCCACCGCCGGAACTGCCCGAGGCGCTCATCGTGCCGCAGATCGACAACACCTGGCACGACACCGCCGAGGCGATCCTGAACAACTGGGTCGGCAAGGTCTACCAGACCACCGCTGCCGACCGCCGCCGGCCCTTCATGGAAGGACTCGACCCGAACGACCCCCTCGGCCTGCGGGACTGACCCGGACGCCGCTCGCCCGGGGCGGCCGCACCCCTCCCAAAGTTTTCCTGGACAGATCGCTCCAGCTGGCTAATATTCCGCCACGCGCCCTGGCGGGCGCACCCATGGAGTCCATCTTTCAGCGTTCAGGTGAACACAATGTCGGGATCGTCCAAGAACAGAGGCGCCCTCTGGTACGGCTACCTGGAGGCCGGTGACAAGAGTACTGCCGTCGTCCGTGATACACAGTTGGACACGGGCAACCGTAAGACCACCTATCTTTTCAATCTCGCACGCAACGAGATCCTCGAGTACACCCGCGCGGTCGTCGAGCCCAAGCTGCGCGAGCTGAAACCTGCCGAGGCCAAGCTGATCGATACGCTGGACGCCGCCTACGACACGGCACGGCGTACCTTCAAGCATACCCATGCCCGCCCGTTGAACATCCCGGAGCACACCGCTCCTGCAAAAGCCGCAAAGCCCGCCGACGAAGAGGGCCGGGGCGACTTCTATCCTGACACAGGGGGCGATCGGGACGATGCGGATGCCTGGATCGATAGCGCGGAAGAAGAGGCCTGAGTACCGCTGGCGGCTGACCGCCACCACGGGACGCACCGTGCCGACGGCGGCGGGTAATGACACGTACGTAAGCCGATGTCTTGGAGCAATGGCCACGGAACAACACGGACCGGATTCAATAGATAAGCCCAGGAGCGGCCCGCAGTTGGTTTGAGGGCTTTATACAATACGCTTTTCCCATGTTGTTCCGTGTACTTCCGTGGCCAGGAATGGTCTGCGTACGTGACAGTGCCGTTAAGGCGGCGTTCAGATTCAGGCTGCTAGTCTGCTTGCCAACGCCCGGGGGTCCCGGGCCGGGACACCACAAGGAGACAAGCGATGAACCGACTGCAACGCGTCCTGATCAGTCTCGCCGTGAGCGGCGCCACCCTGGCCGCTGCCCCGTTGGCACACGCGGACAAGGTGATCGTGAACAACCACTACTATGGCAGTCACGACAACGCCTACCGCTACGACGAACGCCGCCACCCGCGCCACGACAAGCACCGGCGCAAACATCAGCGGACGGTCGTGCACGAACACCACTATTATCCGGAACCGGTGGTCGAGCGGGTCATCGTGGTGGAGCGGCCGGTGTACGAACCGGCCCGTTACTATGACGAGCCGCGCTACTACGGCGACGAACCGGGCCGCTATCCGCCGGCCGCGGACGGGTACCGTTCGGCCACGCCGATGATCGTCGGCGGCATTATCGGCGGCGTACTCGGTAATCAGGTCGGCAAGGGTCGCGGCAAGGATGTCGCCACCGTGGCCGGCGCGATCCTCGGCGGCTCCATCGGCCGCGATACCGGTTATCGCCGGTAGCTGGACTCAGGATCGTGCGACTGCAGCGGCGCTCCCAGGGGCCTGTCGGACGTGGGGCTGATCCACTGTGCCGGCAGGCCCCTAGAGTGCACGCAGATAGGCATCGACCGCCGCGGTCACGCTCAGTTCGCGACCCTTGACTGCCTCGAGGTAGCGCTGCCGCCACGGTCCGAGATGGGTGCGCGATTGCCGCAGTTCGAGATAGATCAACCGCGCGATGGGGCCGGCCTCGACCAGAAAGCCGCTGTCGATGAAATCCCGTTCCGCCTGCGCCTTGTCATAGACTACTCGTGCGATCTCGGCCTGCCAGCGGCCGCCGATCAGGGTGAAACGACCATATGCGGCACGCGCATCACCGTCCATGGGCTGGCCGACCGAACCGGTATTCACCACCAGCGTACCGTTGAAACGCCGCAGCAGCGGCCTGTGGGTGTGCGAGCCGATGAACAGGTCGCGCGGCTCACCCAGCTTGGCGGGCAGATCGTCGTCGCGGGTACGCACCGAGATGCCGTCACGGTTGCCGAGCCGTGAGCCGTGGGTGACGAGCACGGTCGCACCGCCCTCGAGGTCCGTCAGGTCGAGTTGGTCACCCCAGGTGCGGATCTCGTCCACGGCCGCACCCAACTGCCACCGGGCCCAGTCGGCGAAGCGGTCGATGTCGTGGGTCGGACTCTCCGGATCGGCCGGCTCGTCAGCGCAGCGCAACACATAGGTTTCATGGTTGCCCGTCAGGAAATGGGCATCAGGCGCGCGCGCCTGGAGCAGGCGCAGACACTCGAGGCTGTAGGGACCGCGGCTGACCAGATCGCCGTTGACGATCAGCCGCTCGGCGCCCCAGCGCTCGATGTCGTCAAGGACCGCGGCCAACGCCGGGACGTTCCCATGGATGTCGGAGAGGACAGCGAGTTTCATAGTGCCATACGATACCACGCCGGCCGGCGGATCAGACCCCGGATGGGGTCTGCGTCGACGCATTCGAGCGGTTTTCCTGGCGATCTGCGGGGGTTTTGACAGGATTTCCGGGGGCACGCAAGGCCGCATCGGCCGCGAGACCCACACGCCGGCGCCGCCGTGCCGCATGGCCCGTGTCTCGCGTGACCGAACGGTCCGCCGGGGCTTCGCCCTCAGCAGGGCATCACGTCGGCATGCAGCCCCAGACGGCTGAGCTGACGCAGGATGGACATCGGCATACTCCGATGCGGGTCGTACTCCACCAGCAGGTCGTGCGGCTGACCGGCATTGACCTCCACATCGGTCACATGTGCCAGTTGCCGGAGTTCTGCGCCGATGTCATCGAGCTGATGGGCATCCAGCTCTTCGTTGATATGGATGTAGATGGTGTTCATTTCCGCCTCCTCAACCACGCGGTTGTCATCATTGCCTTACCTCCAGTATAGAGCTGGTATGGAGCGACGTAGAGTGACATGGCGTGATTGGAGCGGCTCTGATCGCCGTGGTTCGGCCGGTCGACACTATCCCGGCCATGTTCTGTCCCCTGGCGACCGGCGCGGCGGTCACGGTGTCGTTTCACCATCCTCCGGCGTTGCCGTCTCCTGGCCCTGGAAACGCTCCAGGGCGGCGCGCAGGGTTGCATTCTCGGCCTGGAGTGCCGCGTTGGCGCGTTCGAGCTCACCGATGCGGGCCGTATAGTTGTCATAGGTCTCCGCGGCCTCGCGCGCGCCGCTGGCCATAGCTTCTTCCAGCTCCGCGACCCGGGCGGCATAACTCGCGTAGGCCGCGGCCGCCTCGCGGGCCGCGTCTCCGCCGGCCTCCAGCTTCGCCATCTGCTCGGCCAGGATGCGCTTTTCCTGTTCCAATTCACCAATGCGCACCTCGTAGCTGCGGTAGGCGTCAGCCGCCTCCGTCGCGGCCGTGGCCCCGGGTTCGTACTCGTCGAGCCGGGCCTGTAACTGCAGCCGTTCCTGTTCAAGTTCGGCCACGCGCGCCTCGTAGCCGTGATAGGCGGCGGCCGCCTGCTCCTCGGCCGACCGCGACTCGCGCTCGAGTTCACCGATCCGCGCCTCATAACTGTCGTAGGTCTGCGCCGCCTGCCGCGCGGCATCCCCGTCCACATCCTCCCGTACGACCGCACCGCGGTCCGGCACCTCGATGCCGGGCTCCGGATCGGGCAACAAGGATGCGATCACCAGAAACAACAACGCGGCCACGGCCGCGAGCTTGGCCTTGCCGACATTGGATTCGTCGTTCCAACTGGCCTTGATCCATTCGAAGATTCGGTTCACGTCTCCCACCCCACCTTTTTTGATATTGTTCAGCCTCGATCCACAGCCGCGGGCCACCGCCCCACCCCTGTGGACCCAGCGATACTAGTGACTGCGGTCATCACAAATCAAGCGGGGATCGCCATGCGTGTCGCCAAACTTGACGCCGATCTCAGGGCCGCGGCCGCCGGGCACGGTACGCATTGGCTGGGGGTGCGGGCGAAGACGCCCAGACGAAACATTCCAGGTGGGGTATAGCGGTGGCGTGCACCGCGGCGCTGCACCGCATACATTCAGATACTGGTACTCGGACAGCAGGCACACGTTGCTTTCGGGCTGTTTATACGCGTTCCGTGTGCGTGGCGGCCGATCGGGCCGTCAGCGACCCTCTGCCGAAGCACCGGGATCGACAGCGTCGCTAGCGACGGTATCGATCCCGGCCGCCAGACGATCGAGATCCAGCGCCTTGATCGCCTGCAGCGCATATTCCCAACGGCCTTCATGACACAGCCCCAGGATGCCGGCCTCTTCGTAGGCGGCCAGCGCGGCCTCCACACAGGCACTGCGCACGACCTCGGCAAGCGACTTCATCGCGGCTGGGGCTCGCCACGGATCCGCGCCAGCACCTGCGCCACCACGCGGTCGCAATGCGTACCGCCGAACTCGAAGGCATCCGCGGCCGCGGTATCCACGACCTCAGCCAGCTGACGCTGCAGCAGCAGGCGTGCCCGATGCAAGCGTGTCTTCACCGTGGCCGGCGGCAGATCGAGGCAATAGGCGGTCTCTGCGGTATCCAGCTGCTCCACCATCCGCAGCACGAATACGCTGCGAAACGGCTGCGGCAACGCATCGATGGCGGCCTCGATCAATCCCCGCAGCTGGGCGCGGCCGGCCAGCTGCTCGGGGCCCGGGGTGGAGCGTGCTCCATCGTCGCTTGTCGCCATCTCCAGTTGCTCCTCGTCGCCGACCAGGGTCAGCCGGCGGCTACGTCGCAGACGCATATACGCCTCGTTGACCGTGATGCGCGCCACCCAGGCGGCAAAGCCGGCCGGGCGCGTCAGTTCGGCGAGCCGCAGCCAGGCCCGTACGTAGGCCTCCTGGACGATGTCCTCAGCTTCATCCGCATCGCGCACCACGCTGCGTGCCGTACGGAACATGCGGCGGTTGTGGCGGCGCATCAGCAACTCGAAGGCGTGCAGATCCCCGGCACGCACCTGTGCCACCAGTGTGGCGTCATCGGGTACGTCCGCCGCTACCGCCGGGGCACGGCGCGCAGCCTGTGCCCACAGTGCCTGCTCTGTCATGGGAATGTCCCTCCAGCCGCGATCATCCAAGCATAGCCGACGGTCGTGCTCATGACACAAACGCCGTCGGCACCGGGTCCTCGCCCAGCACATAGCGCAGCACCGCCCAATGCATGGCCTCGTCGCCCAGGATACTGGCCGCGGCCCTGGCCAGCGCGCGATCACCGAACTGCGGCACGGCCCCCAGATAGGCGCTGACCGCGTCACGCTCCAACCCGGCGGCGAAACGCAGCACATCGGCCTCGTTCTTCAGCTGATCGACGGGAAAATCGTAACGGTCGCGCGCCTCGACCGGCGTCGCACCGAGCTGCATCACCGTGCCGCGCAGCAGGTCGGCATGCGAGCGGTGATGGCCCTGAAACTGCAACGCCAGCCGCTTCGCGTCCTTCCCCAGCAGACCGCTCTCGGCCCCGACCTGGTAAGCCGCGATCGCCTCCAACTCAGAGCCGATGGCTGCATTGAGAATGGTGATATCGCCGCTGCCCACCTCACCGGCCCGCAGGGCCAGGCGCGGCGCACCGCCGAGCAGTGCCACGGCGGCGGCCGAGAGTGTCAGGCCGCCGGCGCCCGAGACGAAGCGGCGGCGGGGGATGTCGATGATGTCCGTGGTCACACGGGTCTTACCGGTCAGGTCTTTCATGGCGATTCTCCAGTTGTGCAGTTACCTGTGAAGGCGTTACCGGCAAGATGCACGAGGGCGGAGAAAGGTTCCCGCAGGCGAAAGTGGATGGCCGCGGAGGGGGGCACGGATACCCAACCACGCCTGAATCAACTGCTGCCGAGCGGCGCATCGCGGCTGGCATCGGACGGGGGCGACCTGTTCACAACCGGTGCGGTGGCCCGCAGCCAGGCCAGCGCGCCCGTCCCTGCCGCACGGCCGCTGGCGAAACAGGCCGTCAGCAGATAACCGCCGGTGGGGGCCTCCCAGTCGAGCATCTCCCCGGCGCAGAAGACACCGGGCAGCGCCTGCAGCATCGACCGTTCATCGAGTGCCTCGAACGGCACGCCGCCGGCGCTGCTGATCGCCTCGTCGAGCGGGCGCGGCGCGAGCAGTCGCAACGGCAGCGCCTTGAGCGCCGCCGCCAGTCGCACCGGATCGGTGTGGACCTCCGCCGCCAGGCACTCGCGCACCAACCCGGCCTTGACGCCTGCGATGCCCGCCTGGCGCCGCAGGTGATTGGCGAACGAGCGCGACCCGCGCGGCCGGGCCAGGGCCGCGGCGAGCTGCGCCGCATCCCGTCCCGGCACCAGATCGAGTTCGAGGCAGACACTGCCATCGGCCTCGATACGGTCCCGCAAGGCGGCCGACAGCGCATAGATCACGCCGCCCTCGATACCGCTCCCGGTCACGACGAACTCGCCCTGCCGGCGTAGCGTCCGGCCCTGCGCGTCCGCACAGTTCACCACCACCGACTTGACCGGCTGTCCGGCGAAACGCGTACGGAAATGTTCGCTCCAGCCGACGTCGAAGCCGCAATTGGACGGCCGCAGGGGCGCGACCGTCACACCCCGCCCGGCCAGCAGCGGTACCCAGGCGCCGTCCGAACCGAGCCGCGCCCAGCTGCCGCCGCCCAGGGCGAGGACGACCGCGTCCACCGCCAGCGTCGACTCACCCTGTGGTGTTGCGAAACGCAACGCACCGGTATCTGCCCAACCCAGCCAGCGGTGCCGCACATGGAAGCGTACCCCGCCGGCGCGCAGGCGCTGCAGCCAGACACGCAGCAGCGGTGCCGCCTTCATGTCGACGGGGAAAACACGCCCCGAGGTGCCGACGAAGGTCTCTATGCCCAGATCGTGGGTCCAGGCCCGCAGATCCGCGGGGCCGAAGGCCTCCAGCAGCGGCGCGATCCGCCCGCGATGCACACCATAGCGCTGCAGAAAGGCCTCCTGCGGCTCGGCATGGGTCAGGTTCATGCCGCCCTTGCCGGCCAGCAGGAACTTGCGTCCCACCGACGGCATGGCGTCAAAAAGCGCCACACGCATCCCGCCCCCGCTGAGCACCTCGGCGGCCATGAGGCCGGCGGGACCACCGCCGATCACGGCGATCAAAGGGCTAGGGGTGTCGGGGGTCATGGGGCTGGGCGGGAGGTGTGAGGCGTGAGGAGTGAGGTGTAAAACCCATTATGGCCACGGAAGCACACGGAAATACACGGAAAAATTTATTGCCAAAGATGTACAGGCATTGTTCCCGGCTCGAGCGTTTGGGGATCTGAAACGGTCCTGGCTTTTCGTGACCGGCCCCGATCTGTCGATGTCATGGGGCTGGGCGTGAGGAGTTAGGCATAAAACCCATTATGGCCACGGAAGCACACGGAAATACACGGAAACATTCATTATTGAAAACCCGGGAGTGGAATGGTTTTACCACGACCAGCGGCTCGAAGAGCCCGGCCCACAGCCTCGCGCACAACCCATTGTTCCGTGTTCTTCCGTGTGCTTCCGTGGCCAATATCTTTTCTCCTCACGCCTCACGCCTCACCCCCCACCCCATGCTACCCCGCGGCACTCGCAGCTGCGATAATGGCGCGTCCGCCCCAGTTAAGGTATCCGGGGCTGCGTACACCAGGATCACGACCATGGACATGGAACTCGCCGTCCGTGCGAGCAAGGCCTTCCCGCTACAGGCCGACCAGCGGCCACTGTATCCCGCTGTCGGCCACCGGCAGCTGCTGGAACGGCTGCGGCAGAGTCTCCTCGGCGGCCATCACCTCAACTGTCTGACCGGTCCGCCGGGCAGCGGCAAGACGGCACTCCTGCAGGCATTGCACACCGACCTCGGCGCGTCCGCTGTCCTGGTGCTCGCGCCGGTGCCCGGAGCCCTCCTGCAGCATCTCACCAAGACCTTGGGGTTGGATGTGCGCGGCGACACGACGACCACCGTGCGGCGGCGTCTCGCCATGACCCTGACGGCCACCGGTCGTCATCGCCGGCCGCTCACCCTGCTCATCGACGATGCCGATCGGTTGCAGGCAGCGGATCTCGACGTGCTGTTCCACTTCTTCAATCCAGGCTGTGCGCACATCCTGCTCGCCGGCCGGCCGGTGCTCGCCAGCTTCTTCACGCACGCGCAGCCGCGCTCCACCCTGCCCCGCGCGGAACACATCCACCGGCTCGAACCCCTTGCCCCGGCGGATACCGCCGGCTACATCCGCCACCGGCTGACACAGGCGTGTCTGCCCGCCCATCTGTTCGACGGCGAGGCGAACGCTGCGGTGCATGCCTATACCGCGGGGCTGCCGCGCAGCATCAACCGATTGTGTGCCATTGCGCTGATGGATGCCGGCCGACGCGGCGACGAGCGCGTGACCGCGGCGCAGGTACGTGCCGTGGTGTTGCGCGCACCTGCCGGGACCTATATCGAACCACTCCAGCCTCTGCCGCCGGCCATCGCCAGGCTGCGTGCGCTGAAGGACGCTGAGCGTCCGGGCAACGCCCCAGACCAGGTCACGGGATAAGACGACAGAAAAAAGGCCCCTGCCGCCGGCGCCGACCATCCGCTTGATGGACGTTTGCAGCGGTTCTCTGGCATGCGCATCACCGGTCCGGATTGTATAGTTACCCTGGCACTGACAGGTGAAAACCGTGCGGCGACCTCCACCACCCACTGCCGCAGGAAGGAGTAGCACATGGCTCAGGACCCGGCCGCCCGCACCCCGGCCACCCGCACCAGGGACGCTTTCCCTTTCAATCCCGACCGGGTGCCGCTGTTCCCGGTCGACAGCCAGCAGCGGGCACTCGCTGGCCTGCAGCAGGACATCGCCGCGGGTCTGCACCTGCTGTGCCTGACCGGCCCACCGGGCAGCGGCAAGACCGCCGTCCTGCAGGCGCTGCGGGAGACGGCATCCGTGGCGGTCATCGGTCTGATCTCCGCGCCGACACCGGGACGGCTGTTGTTCGATACGGCCAAGGCGCTGCACGTCGACGTACCGGGCGACAATGAATCGACCGTACGACGACGGCTGGGCATGCGTCTGATCGCCTCGGACCAGCGCCGCAACCGGCCGCTGCTGCTGATCGATTCGGCGGACAGGCTGCTGCCGAAAGACCTCGATCTGCTCTTCCATTTCTTCCCACGAGGCCACGCCAGTGTCGTCCTCGCCAGCAGCGACGACCCCACCGCATGGCTGGCCGCCCGCGTCGGTGCCGCGGCGCCGCAGGTGGACCGCAGTTACGCTCTCGACCCCCTGTCCGCGGCCGAGACCGCGGGGTATATCCGTCACCGTCTGCGCGCAGCGTCGCTGCCGGAGGATCTGTGTCCGCCGGATACCATCGCGACCCTCTACGCACACAGTGAAGGCCTCCCCCGGCGGATCAACCAGCTGTGCGCCGCAACACTTGCGCAGACCGACGTGCGCGGCGCCGGCA
>JAIOJV010000080.1 GCA_019911805.1 Gammaproteobacteria bacterium | reverse complement strand
TGTCCAAGGGAAAATTTGAACGTACGAAGCCGCACGTAAACGTGGGAACGATTGGTCACGTTGACCATGGCAAGACGACGCTGACGGCGGCGCTGACGGTGGTGCAGGCGAAGAAGTTTGGTGGTGAGTCGAGGGGTTACGACCAGATCGACAATGCGCCGGAGGAGAAGGCGCGCGGCATCACGATTTCGACGTCGCACGTGGAATACGAGTCGGACGCGCGCCACTACGCGCACGTGGACTGCCCGGGGCACGCGGACTACGTGAAGAACATGATCACGGGTGCGGCGCAGATGGACGGAGCGATTCTGGTGTGTTCGGCGGCGGACGGCCCGATGCCGCAGACGCGTGAGCACATTCTGCTGGCGCGCCAGGTGGGTGTGCCGTACATCGTGGTGTATCTGAACAAGGCGGACATGGTCGACGATCCGGAGCTTCTGGAGCTGGTGGATCTGGAGGTTCGCGACCTGTTGTCCTCGTATGATTTCCCGGGTGACGACACCCCGATCGTCGTGGGTTCGGCGCTGAAGGCGCTGGAAGGCGACACCTCGGACATCGGCGTGCCGTCGATCGAGAAGTTGATTGCGGCGCTGGACAGCTGGATTCCGGAGCCGGAGCGTGCCATCGACGGTGCGTTTCTGATGCCGATCGAAGACGTGTTCTCGATCTCGGGTCGTGGCACGGTGGTGACCGGACGCATCGAGCGCGGCATTGTGAAGGTGGGTGACACGGTGGAGATCGTGGGCATCCGCGCGACGACCTCGACGACGGTGACCGGTGTGGAGATGTTCCGCAAGTTGCTGGATCAGGGTCAGGCGGGTGACAACGTAGGCGTGTTGCTGCGTGGCACGAAGCGCGACGACGTGGAGCGCGGCCAGGTGCTGTGCAAGCCGGGTTCGATCAAGCCGCACACCAAGTTTGAGGCGGAGGTGTACGTGTTGTCGAAGGAGGAGGGTGGTCGTCATACGCCGTTCTTCAATGGCTATCGTCCGCAGTTTTATTTCCGTACGACGGACGTGACCGGTGCCTGTGATCTTCCGGAAGGCATCGAGATGGTGATGCCGGGTGACAACGTGAAGATGACGGTGTCGCTGATCGCGCCGATCGCGATGGAAGAGGGTCTGCGTTTTGCGATCCGCGAAGGTGGCCGCACCGTCGGCGCCGGCGTGGTGGCGAAGATCATTGAATAAGATGCAAGAGACAAGAGGCAAGATACAAGTC
>JAIOJV010000079.1 GCA_019911805.1 Gammaproteobacteria bacterium | reverse complement strand
GTATTGACACCCTATCCAGAGGCTCCACATTCCTTCCCAAATCCCAGATCCCAGATCCCGAATCCTGGTTGCCGAATCCCGAATCCCGAATCCCGAACCCCCCCTCACTCACTCTCCGGCTCGACAATCTGATAGAAGACCTCGTCGTCCTTGATCATGCCGAGTTCGGCACGGGCGCGCTCCTCGACCGCACCCAGACCTTGTTTGAGATCCTGCACCTCGGCCTCGAGGGCGGCATTGCGCTCGTCCAGGCGGGTGTTTTCGTCCTTCTGTATCTCGACCGCCTGATGCAGACGCCGGACCTCGGCGAAGCTGCCATCACCGACCCACAGCCGGTATTGCAGCCCGGCCAGCACGACGATCAGGATGGCGATCAACCCGCGCCGCATCGATCACGCGCCGGTCATGCGTCAGCCCTTGAGCCGATCGAAGGCATCACGGCCGATATAGTTTGCCTGCTCACGCAGCTGGTCCTCGATACGCATCAGGCGGTTGTACTTGGCGACGCGGTCGGAACGCGACAGCGAACCGGTCTTGATCTGGGTGGCGGTGGTGCCCACGGCGATGTCGGCGATCAGCACGTCCTCGGTCTCGCCGGAGCGGTGCGAGACGACGGAGCTGTAGCCCGCGCCGGTCGCCAGTTTGATCGCTTCCAACGTCTCGGTGAGCGTGCCGATCTGATTGACCTTGATGAGGATGGAATTGGCGATACCCTTGTCGATGCCTTCCTGGAGGATGGCGGGGTTGGTCACGAACAGATCATCGCCGACCAGTTGCACCTTATCACCGAGTTTCTCGGTGAGCAGCTTCCAGCCATCCCAGTCGTCCTCGGCCATACCGTCCTCGATGGTGATGATCGGATACTTGTCCACCCAGACACCGAGGTAGTCGGTGAATTCGGCCGGGCTGAACTCCCGCTTCTCAGAGGCCAGCACGTACTTGCCATCCTTATAGAACTCGGAGCTGGCGATATCGAGGCCAAGGAAGATGTCCTCACCGGCCGTGAAGCCGGCCTTGTCGATGGCCTCGAGGATCACCTCGATGGCCGCCTCGTTGGAGGGCAGATCGGGTGCGAAGCCACCCTCGTCGCCGACAGCGGTGTTCAGCTTGTTGCGGCTCAGCACCTTCCTGAGGGCGTGGAACACCTCGGCGCCATAGCGCACGGCCTCGCGGAAATTCGGCGCGCCCACCGGCAGGATCATGAACTCCTGCATGTCGACATTGTTGTCGGCGTGCGCACCGCCGTTGATGATGTTCATCATCGGTACCGGCAGCTGGAAGGTATCACCCAGCAGACTGATGGCACCCAGCCGGCGGTACAGCGGCAGCTGTTGCTCGCGGGCCGCCGCCTGCGCGGTCGCCAGCGATACGGCCAGGATGGCGTTGGCGCCGAGGCGCGACTTGGCCGGGGTGCCGTCCAGCTCGATCAGCTTGTGATCGATGTCGGCCTGGGCATCCGCGTCCATGCCGATCAGGGCGGCACGGATCTCGCCGTTGACGTTGTCCACCGCCTTGAGCACACCCTTGCCACCGTAGCGCCTGGCGTCACCGTCGCGCAATTCGATGGCCTCGCGGGTACCGGTGGATGCGCCGGACGGCACAGCCGCGCGGCCGACCGCACCCGATTCGAGGATCACATCCGCCTCGACCGTGGGATTGCCGCGCGAATCCAGGATCTCTCGCGCGCGGATATTGCTGATCTGGGACATCGTTGCTCCGTTTCTTCTTCAGTGCGTTGTATAGATTAAAAGGCTTCAACCACGAAGGACACGAAGGAAAATCTTGAACCAATGTAAGACTGTGAACTCTCTCTCCCCTCGCGGGAGAGGGTCAGGGTAAGGGGGTTGTCGGAAGCTGCATCACCCTCTCCCTGACTCTTCCCCGTCAAGGGGGAAGGAACTCTTCGTTCAACATTGAATGGATTTTCCTTAGTGTCCTTCGTGTCCTTCGTGGTTGACAACTCAGTCACCGCTCCCCAAGCAGCTCCGCCTCCGCGAAGCCGTGGCGCTTGACCACGGCGTCGAGTTCTTGCAGCGTCTCGAGCAGTTGTGCCATGCGCGACAGCGGCCAGGCGTTGGGGCCGTCGGACAGGGCCGTGGCCGGGTCGGGGTGCGTCTCCATGAACAGGCCCGCGACGCCCGCGGCGACGGCGGCGCGCGCCAGTACCGGGACGAATTCGCGCTGACCGCCGGAACTGGTGCCCTGCCCACCGGGCTGCTGTACCGAATGGGTGGCGTCGAACACCACCGGGCAGCCGGTGGCGCGCATGATCGCCAGACCGCGCATGTCGGAGATCAGGGTGTTGTAGCCGAAGGACACGCCGCGCTCACAGACCATGATCTGCTCATTGCCGACCGCACGCGCCTTGTCGACCACGTTCTGCATGTCCCAGGGCGCCAGGAACTGGCCTTTCTTGATGTTCACCGGCTTGCCCTGACGAGCGACGTTCTGGATGAAGTTGGTCTGGCGGCACAGGAAGGCCGGTGTCTGCAGCACGTCGACCACCGCGGCGACCTCGGCGAGCGGGGTGTCCTCATGTACATCAGTCAGCACCGGCACGCCGATCTGCTCCTTCACCTTCTGCAGGATACGCAGACCCGCGTCCAACCCCGGCCCGCGGAAGGACTGCGTCGAAGAACGGTTGGCCTTGTCGAAGGACGACTTGTAGATGAACGGGATACCGAGCCGACCGGTCATCTCCTTGAGTGCACCGGCGGTATCCAGCGCCAGCTGTTCGGACTCGATCACACACGGCCCCGCGATCAAAAAGATCGGCCGCTCCAGTCCCACTTCAAAACCGCAGAGCTTCATAGTACGTCCATTCAGTGTCGCGTCTTGCGCTGTGAACCGCCAAGACACGGAGAAAACCTATATTTGAACCGCCAAGGCGCCAAGACGCCAAGAGAACTTCATGTAAAAACCACCAAACCCGCCTTTTCATCAATTCACCTTGGCGTTCTTGGCGCCTTGGCAGTTCAATCAATCCCTCCTGGCGCCCTTGGCGTCTTGTTCGTTAAACCGCCAAGATACGGAGAAAACCTACTATTTGAACCGCCAAGGCGCCAAGACGCCAAGAGAACTTCATGTAAAAACCACCAAACCCGCCTTTTCATCAATTCACCTTGGCGTGTTTGGCGTCTTAGCGGTTCAATTAATCTTTCTTGGCGTCTTGGCGCCTTGGCGGTTCAATCAATCTTTCTTGGCGCCCTTGGCGTCTTGGCGGTTCAATCCATCCCCCTTGGCCCCTTGGCGGTTCAAAAATTCAAATCAGGCCTGCGCCTTCGCCGGTGCCGCTGCGCGTTCGCGCTGCGCGCGCGCCGCGTTGATGAAGCCGGTGAACAGCGGGTGGCCGTCGCGCGGTGTCGAGGTGAACTCCGGATGGAACTGGCAGGCGACGAACCAGGGGTGGTCGGCGATCTCGATCATCTCCACCAGATCGCCATCCAGCGAGACGCCCGCCAGGACCAGGCCCGCCTGCTCCAGGGCCTCGCGGTACCCGTTGTTGAATTCGTAGCGGTGGCGATGGCGCTCTTCGATGATCTCCCGGCCGTAGAGTTCGCGCGCACGCGTACCCTCCTTCAGCCGGCACTTCTGGCCGCCCAGGCGCATGCTGCCGCCGAGATCGGAATCCGCGCTGCGCCGCTCGATACGACCGTCCTCGGCCTGCCATTCGGTAATCAGTGCGATCACCGGGTGCGGTGTGTCCGGCTGGAATTCGGTGCTGTGCGCGCCGCTCAGGCCCGCGACATGGCGCGCATACTCGATCACCGCCACCTGCATGCCCAGGCAGATCCCCAGATAGGGGATGTTGTGCTCGCGCGCATGGCGTACGGCCGCGATCTTGCCTTCCACGCCGCGCTCGCCGAAACCGCCCGGTACCAGGACGGCGTCCACACCCTCCAGGTCCACGCCCTCCTGTTCGAAGCGCTCCGAATCCAGATAGCGGATGTTCACCTTGGTGCGGGTGTGGATGCCCGCATGGATCAGCGATTCGGACAGCGACTTGTAGGATTCGGTCAGGTTGACGTATTTCCCGACCAGGGCCACGGTGACCTCGGCCTGTGGATGGGTCAGGTCGTGGACCACCTTCTCCCATTCGGACAGGTCGGCCGGTGGGACGTCGAGTTTCATCTTCTCGACGACGATGTTGTCGAGGTGCTGCGCATGGTAGATCAGCGGGATCTTGTAGATGCTGTCGACGTCGACGGCCGAGATCACCGCACGCTCTTCGACGTTGGTGAACAACGCGATCTTGCGGCGCTCGTCGTTGGGCAGCGGCCGGTCGGCGCGGCACATCAGGATATCCGGCTGGATACCGATGGAGCGCAGCTCCTTCACGGAATGCTGGGTCGGCTTGGTCTTGATCTCGCCCGAGGTGGCAATGTAGGGCACCAGGGTCAGGTGCATGAACAGGGTCTTCTCGTGACCGAGTTCCACGCCCATCTGACGGATCGCCTCGAGGAACGGCAGTGATTCGATGTCACCCACCGTGCCGCCGATCTCGACCATGGCGATGTCGGCGCCCTCGGCGCCGGCGCGGATACAGCGTTTGATCTCGTCGGTGATGTGCGGGATCACCTGCACCGTGCCGCCGAGGTATTCGCCGCGACGCTCCTTGCGGATGACGTTCTCGTAGACCTGCCCGGTGGTGAAGTTGTTGCGCCTGCTCATCGTCGTGCGGACGAAGCGCTCGTAATGTCCCAGGTCCAGGTCGGTCTCGGCCCCGTCGGCGGTGACGAACACCTCGCCGTGCTGGAACGGGCTCATGGTGCCGGGATCCACGTTGATGTACGGATCCAGCTTGAGCATCGTGACCTTGAGACCGCGCGCCTCGAGCAGGGCGCCCAAGGAGGCGGAGGCGATGCCTTTGCCCAAGGAGGACACTACACCGCCGGTGATGAAGATGTATCGGGTCATCGGATTCCGGACTGCCAGGGACGTGGATCAGGACGACGAGCGCGGCGCAAACGCGGCTCGCAGGGCGTCGGAATTGCACCACAAGACGGGGTTGAACCTTACCAGAATGCCCCCGCGGGTACAATCGCGCGGTGCCACACGAACGTCACGCCGGGCTCGTCCGGCGCCGCCTGAAAACCCTCGCATACCCATAGACCGGCGACGGCGACGAGGTGGTCGTCACAGTAGATCAACGGCACCCGCGCGCGCTCCCACGGCGGCACGCCCGCCTCTTGAAGCAGATGCTTGAGGCGGTGATGTTCGCGGCGCCCGGCCGGCCGCAGGCGTTCCCCGCCGCCGCGGAAACGGACCTGCAGCCGCCCTCCCGCAAGGCCATCCAGGTGATGCCTCGCGACGCCTGCACCGACGGTGGGTAGCGGCATCAGCACACCGCCGGGCAGCGTCAGCGGCCCGCTGGCCGACCAGTCCAGAGCGCCCACCGCCGCCTCGTCCGCTGCGGTCGACGGCTCGCGGTCGAGGAACAGCCGGTCACGGTAGCGTCGCAGCCTGACCCCACCCCAGACCACGCAGGGCTGCGCATCGGCGGCCGCCTGCAGCACATCGTGATCGATGCGCGCCAGCACCGCCGCACTCGGCGTCGGCGCGTGCTGGCCATGCAGCCAGTGGCGCAGGAGATTGGCGCGCCGCGGCCCGCTCAGCGCCAGCAGCCGGCTCACCGGCAATGGGATAGCGGCGCCGGATACTGCGGCGCTCCCCTCCCCCAAGGCGTCATCCCGGTAGCGGGGCCCATTCCGGCCAATACCGCGATCCGTGTCCCCTGCGCCCTCCCCCGAGGCTGCGGCCGCACGGTTTTCGACAGCCACCGGACTGGCAGACGGCGACGGCGCGTCCGCCAGATCCAGCGCCGCCAGTTCGTCCAGCAACTGCGCCGCGTCGGCTTGATGCGCAGCGCCGCGTGCCAGGACCGCACCCAGCGCCGGCCAGCGCTCGCGCAGCAGCGGCAGCACGCGCTGGCGGAGGAAATTGCGATCGTAGTCGAGGCGCGCATTGCTCGGGTCCTCGACCCAGGCGAGGCCGTGCCGGTCCGCATAGGCGCGCAGGGCGGCCTGACTGACATCCAGCAGCGGTCGTAGCAGCCGCCCTGGACCGAGCGCCACAGCCGCCGGCATCGCCGCCAGCCCCTTGGGGCCGGCGCCGCGCAGCAGCTGCAGCAGCAGGGTCTCGGCCTGATCGTCCTGGTGATGGGCGGTGAGCAGCACATGCCCGGGCGGCAGCGCCTCCGCCAGCGCCCGGTAACGCGCCGCGCGGGCCGCCGCCTCCGGGCTCTCGCCGGCGCGGGCGTGCGCCTGCACCGACAGATCCCGGCAGGCAACGCCGAGGGCCGCACAGACGGCGCCGCAGTGCGCCGCCCAGGCTACGGCGTCGGACTGCAGATTATGGTTGACATGCATGGCGCCCAGCGGCGCCGGCAGGCGTTCGCGGCCCGCGGCCAGGGCATGCAGCAGGACATGTGAATCGCACCCGCCACTGTAGGCGACCCAATAGCCGCCTGCGTCCGGTGCGAGCGCGAGGACGGCGTCGAGGAGCTGTGCGGCGTCGAGGGACATGCTGGGATGGTAACAGGGGGATTTGGGATTCGGGATTCGGGATTCGGGATTCGGGATTCGGGATTCGGGATTCGGGATTCGGGATTCGGGATTCGGGAAGGAGTGTGGAGCCTCTGAATGGGGTGTCAATACCCTGAATCCTGAATCCCAGTTGCCAGATCCCAAACCCCGGTTGCTGAATCCCGACCCCCGAATCCCGAATCCCGAATCCCGAATCCCGAATCCCGAATCCCGAATCCCAAATCCCCCTGTTACCATCCCAGC
>JAIOJV010000078.1 GCA_019911805.1 Gammaproteobacteria bacterium | reverse complement strand
CCCGAATCCCGAATCCTTTCCACCAGCCCCCGGCCCCTTTATCATCCCCCCATGCTTGAACGCTATCTGAAGATGATCCTCAACGCGCGCGTCTACGAGGTTGCACGCGAAACCCCACTCGACCTGGCACCGCGTCTCAGCCAACGTCTCGGCAATCCCGTGTGGATGAAGCGCGAGGACCTGCAGCCGGTGTTCTCCTTCAAGCTGCGCGGTGCCTACAACAAGATCGCCAATCTCTCCACCGAGGACTGTGCGCGCGGTGTGATCGCGGCCTCCGCCGGCAACCACGCCCAGGGCGTGGCGCTGGCGGCCCGGCACCGCGGTATCAAGGCGCTGATCGTCATGCCGCGCACTACGCCGCAGATCAAGGTGGCGGCCGTGCGCGGTTACGGTGCCCGCGCCGTCCTGCACGGGGACAACTACGATGAGGCCTGTGCGCACGCCCTGGAGATCGCCGCCGACAAGGGTATGGTCTTCATCCATCCCTTCGACGACCCGGAGGTGATCGCCGGCCAGGGCACCGTGGCCATGGAGCTTCTGCGCCAGCATACCGGCCATCCACACGCCATCTTCGTGCCGGTCGGCGGCGGCGGACTGATCGCCGGTATGGCGGCTTATGTGAAGGCGCTGAGACCGGGGATCAAGATGATCGGTGTGGAGCCCGACGATGCGCCCAGCCTGCAGCAGGCGCTGGCGGCACGGCGGCGATTGACGCTCAAGCAGGTCGGTATCTTTGCCGACGGTGTCGCCGTGCGGCAGGTGGGCGCAGAGCCCTTCAAGCTGGCGCGGCGTTACGTGGACGAGGTGATCCTGGTCAGCACCGACGAGATCTGTGCAGCCATCAAGGACATCTTTGATGACACCCGCGCCATCGTCGAACCGGCCGGCGCCCTGGCGGTGGCCGGGTTGAAACGTTATGTCGAGCGCGATGGTGTACGTGACCGCGACCTGATCGCCATCAACAGCGGTGCCAACATGAATTTCGACCGGCTGCGGCATGTCGCCGAGCGCGCCGATCTCGGCGAGCGGCGCGAGGCCCTGCTGGCCGTCACTATCCCTGAACAGCCGGGTAGCTTCCGGCGCTTCTGCAAGACCCTCGGGCAACGGGCCATCACCGAGTTCAACTACCGCTACGCCGACACCAGTCGGGCACATGTGTACGCCGGTGTGGAGCTGACCGAGGGCGATGTCGAACGCGAGGCATTGATCGTGCAACTGCGTCAGGAGGGGTACCCGGTCATCGACATGACGGAGAACGAGGTCGCCAAGCTGCATATCCGCCACATGGTGGGCGGGCACGCGCCGGCGGTTGACAGCGAGATCCTCTTTCGCTTCGAATTCCCCGAGCGGCCCGGCGCGCTGCTGCAGTTCCTGACCGCCATCGGCGAGCGTTGGAACATCAGCCTGTTCCACTACCGCAATCACGGCGCCGACTACGGCCGCGTGCTGGTCGGCATCCAGGTCCCGGCCACCGATCGCAAGCTCTTCCGGGAGTTCCTCGATGGCACCGGCTATCCCTATTGGGACGAGACCGACAACCCCGTCTACGACCTGTTCCTGGGCGAGGGCTGACGCCGGTAACTCCCGGTTTTCAGGCCAGAAATAGGCAAAAAAAAGGCCCGCCGGAGCGGGCCTTATTGCGGCCTGGAGGCCGGGGCGACTCAGGTCATCGCCGCCGTCTTCTTCCTGGCTACGCGCTTCTTGCTGGTCTTCTTCTTCGCGACCTTTTTCTTGGCAACTTTCTTCTTCGCGACTTTCTTCTTGGCGGCCTTCTTCTTGCCCGCCTTCTTCTTCACTACGCGCTTCTTGGCAACCTTCTTCTTGGCGGCCTTTTTCTTTGCAGCCTTTTTCTTCGCGACTTTTTTCTTCGCGACCTTCTTCTTGGCTACGCGTTTCTTGGCAACCTTTTTCTTAGCAACCTTCTTTCTGGTTGCGACCTTCTTCCGTGCAGCTACCTTCTTCTTGGTAGCGATCTTCCTCTTTGCGACGACCTTCTTTTTAGCGGTCGTTTTTTTCTTGGAAGCGGCTTTCTTACGAGTGGCCATCTGGTATTCCTCCAAGTTGTTAACAGGGGTCCGCAGCTGAGTATAAACAGGTCGAACCAAATTGCCAGTTTTTTTTGTTGAAGTTTTTGTCGACAAGCTGTAAAGGAACGAGCCGCAGTTGAATGTCATCAGTGGCTCGTCTTGCAGTATGCAGTCCACTGCTGCGTATCTGCAGTGCGAGGTGTGATCTCGTGTGCCGGATACGGATGGCATCGCATGCTACGCGAACACACGGGCAAACCATGTCTGCATGAGCGCTGGCCGCTGCGTGCGCCGGGTCTGTGGTGTAAGGAACCGCTTACAGTCCGCGCACACCAGATAGCTGGGGGCACACAGCGGGTACATCCGGGGATGGCGCGAAAATACCTTTATTCCAGGCTCAGAATGAAGTCCCACTGTGCCTTGGTGACGGGCATGATGGATAGACGGTTACCGCGCCGCACCAACACCAGCTCGGCCAGCTCGGGGTGGTTTTTCAGCTCGGCAAGGGTGATGGCGCGCGAAAGCTTACGCTCGAAGGCGACGTCGACCATGTACCAGCGCGGGTTGTCCACCGTGCTCTTCGGGTCGTAGTACGCGCTCTCGGGGTTCTGTGCCGTGTGGTCCGGATAACCGCCGCGGACGATTTTCATGATGCCGACGATGGCGGGCGTGGCGCAGTTGGAGTGGTAGAAGAAGGCCAGGTCCCCCGGCTGCATCTGGTCACGCATCATGTTGCGGGCCTGGTAATTGCGCACCCCATCCCAGTGTTCGGTCTGCTTGGGGCGCTTACGCAGATGGTCGATGCCGAAGACATCGGGCTCGGATTTCATCAGCCAATAGTTCATGAGGGTGGCTCCCTTTCAGGATTCAGGATTTGGGATTCGGGATTCGGGGGACAGTGTGGCGCTGTCGCGGCGGGTGTCAATCGTGACGGGATTGCTGTGCGCAGGCGTACACCCTCTTCTCCGTGACGACGGCGTGTAGCGGTACATCCCAGGGCTGGTGCGGCAGCTGAGGTCGGCACTGGAAGTCGTGGGCCAGGCCGATGAGGCGCGGCCGCCGCCAGTGTGTGTGGCGCAGCAGATAGGCGAAGCTGCGGTCGTAGAAGCCGCCGCCCATGCCGAGGCGATGGCCCTGCGGATCGAAGGCGACCAGCGGCGTCAGCACCAGATCGAGGGCCAGGGGTGAGATGCGGGTGTGGACGGCATGCGCGGGTTCGGGGATGCCGAACCGGTTATCGACGAGCGCCTCGTCGGCGGCGTAACGCGCGAACCACAGGCGGCCGGCGCCGTGCGGGAGCAGGACGGGAAGATAGAGCATCTTGCCCAGCGCGCGCGCCCGGGCGATGAGTGGCGCGGTGTCGATCTCACCGTCGGCGGGCAGATAGACGGCGATGCGTCGCGCGTTGCGAAAGACGCTCAGGCCGATCAACAGGTGGGTGCAAAGATCGGCGTGCCGGGCCTGCTCCGCCGGTGGGAGTGCGCGGCGGGTACGGCGTATCGCGGCGCGCAGGGCGCGGCGGTCAGCCGCTGCCGGATCGTCGGATGACCGGGTCATGGCATCGTACAGGGTGGCGGATCGGGAAAAAGAGGTGAGGCATCCCCCGCACCTGCCGTCGCGGCCCTCGACCTTGAACCCTGGGTCCATGTGGGAGCGATGGCGGCATCTTCAGGCTTACCGCTGCAAGGCGGGCATGCACACCGACGCCGCAAGCCAAGCCCCCGGGGTCGATGAATGTAGGCTCAAGAATGTAGCAAGCCACTAACATGCAGGGCAGGGAATGCCTCGGGAGGGAGTATACCCCAGAGTGTCCCGTGGGCGGGCACTTTACAGTTCGAGCTGGTTGCCCTTGTTGAGCGCCAGCTCGATCTTCTCCTGCAGGGAGCGGATGCGGGCGCCGACCGACTGCTGAATGTCCTGCTTGCGGGAGCGCAGTTCGAGCAGTTCGTTGGCCATGTTGAGTGCGGCGATAACGGCGATCCGGTCCAGGCCGACGACCTTGCCGGAATCACGGATCTCGCGCATCTTGGAATTGAGCAGTTCGGCGGACGCCAGGAGATCATCGCGCTCGCCCTCCGGACAGGTGACCCGGAATTCCTTATCCAGGATATGCACCGACACCGGTTTCGATGCATTACTCATGCACTGTGCTCCATCGCCTTGAGACGGCCGATCATGGCCTCGACGCGGGAGCGGGCCAGTTCGGTGCGTTCGATGAGCTGGGCGCGCTCGATGGTCATGGTATCCTGCTGCACCCGCAACGAACGGTTCTCCTCCTTCAACCGCTCGACGCTGCGGATGAGTTCCTCGAGGCGATATTCCAGGCGTTTAAGATCCTGATCTATCGCTTGTTGTGGGCTCGTTTTCGCCATGCGGCCACTATAGTGCGGGGTGCGGGACCGGTCAATCTCCCGCCCCCGTGCGGGGGCCTGTGGCATAATCGCGACGTGCGCATCCCTGCGGTTCGTCGCGCCGCACGGATTCCCGCACGCGACTATCCATATATAAGCCCCGATGCGGGTCGGGACACCGCATCCAGAAGCCAGCCGGGAAGCCAGCCATGCCGCCGCCTCGTCACCCTGATTTTCTCGGACTCGACCAGGCGCTTGCCCGCGCCGATGCGGCGGCGGGTGCGGCCGAGGTTCATGGCCTGTTGTGCGGCCTGTGGTGTGCCATTGGGCGCGTGGACGAGGGCCTGTGGCTGGCCCAGGTCTTCGAGGATACCGACCCGCAGCAGGCGGTGGTGCAGCAGGGGCGCGCCGCCGTCCAGGCACTGGCCGACTGGACCGTGCCCGCCCTGAATGACCCCGTACTGGGCATGGATCTGCTCCTGCCCGCCGACAGTCAGCCGCTCGCCGAACGCACCGCCGCCCTAAGCGAATGGTGCCAGGGCTTTCTGCTCGGTCTCGCTGCCGGCGGGATCACCCGGGACACGCCCGTCCCCGACGACGTCAGCGAACTGATACGCGATTTCACCGAGATCTCCCGTGCCGGCTTCGACGCTGAGGTCGGCGATGAAGAGGACGAGAATGCCCTCGCCCAGATCGTCGAATACGTGCGCATCGGCGTCCTGCTCATCAACGACGAACTCCAGCCCGGCAAGGGCACGCCGCGGCTGCAGTGATACAGGGTCATGAGGTCTTCCGGCCGGGAGCGAAAAAAAACCCGGGCCGCGATATCCTTCTCCGCACGCCGATTGCCTCGACCGGAGTCCCATGAAGAACACCGAGTTCGCCCGCCGCCGCAAACAACTGATGCGGATGATGGGGCATGATTCCATCGCCATCCTGCCGACGGCACTGGAGAAGATCCGCAACCGCGACGCCGAATACCCGTTCCGGCCCGACAGTGACTTCTATTACCTGACCGGTTTCCCGGAACCGGAGGCGGTGCTGGTGCTCGTGCCTGGCCGGAAGCATGGCGAGACCATTCTGTTCGTACGCGACCGCGACCCCGAGCGCGAGACCTGGACCGGGCGCCGCGCCGGCCCCGAGGGTGCCTGCGCGCGCTATGGTGCCGACGATGCCTTTCCCAGCAGCGACATCGACGACATCCTGCCTGGTCTGATCGAAGGGCGCGAGCGTGTCTTCTACACCATGGGCGTACATCCCGATTTCGACAGCCATGTGATCGGGTGGCTGAACCGCATCCGCGAGGGCGCACGTTCGGGGCAGCGTTCGCCGGGCGAGTTCGTGTCGCTGGAGCACCTGCTGCACGATATGCGCCTCTACAAGAGCGCGGCCGAGATCAAGACCATGAAATACGCCGCCCGGGTCGCCGCCGCCGCGCACCGGCGCGCCATGCAGGTCTGCCGGCCGGGCATGTGGGAATACGAGATCGAGGCCGAGTTCATCCACGCATTCCGCCGCCACAACTGCCAGCACGCCTATTCGCCCATCGTCGGCGGTGGCGCCAACGGCTGCATCCTGCACTACACCGAAAACGATATGCTGCTCAACGATGGCGATCTGCTGCTGATCGATGCGGGTGCCGAATATGACTGCTATGCGTCGGACATCACCCGCACCTTCCCGGTCAACGGCCGTTTCAGCAAGCCGCAGCGCGCGCTCTATGACCTGGTGCTGGCGGCGCAGTCCGCCGCCATCGCCACGGTCCGACCGGGTAAGCACTGGAACGATCCGCACGATGCCGCCGTCAAGGTGCTGACCAAGGGGCTGGTCGAGCTCGGGCTCCTCAAGGGCCGGGTGAGCGCACTCATCAAAGAACAGGCCTACCGGCGCTTCTACATGCACCGCACCGGCCACTGGCTGGGTATGGACGTGCACGACGTCGGTGACTACAAGGTCGGCGATGAGTGGCGCGTGCTCGAACCCGGCATGGTCCTGACCGTCGAGCCCGGCCTGTACATCCCCGAAGGCAGCAAGGGCGTGGCCAAGAAATGGTGGAACATCGGCATTCGCATCGAAGACGACGTCGTCGTCACCAAGGCCGGCTGCGAGGTGATCACCAGCGATGTGCCCAAGACGGTCGAGGAGATCGAGGCACTGATGGCGGGGTGAGGATAGATACAAGATGCAAGATACAAGATACAAGTATCGGCTGAAGGCTGTTTTCGACTTGCCGCTTGTATCTTGTATCTTGTCTCTTGTGACTCCTACAGAGGCACTATGACGCATACCCACTACGACATCCTCATCAGCGGCGGCGGCCTGGTCGGAGCGAGTCTGGCTTGTGCGCTCTCCGGGCAGGGTCTGCGGATCGGTCTGGTCGAGGCCGTGGCCTATGGTGATCCCGGACAGCCGGGTTACGATGATCGTGTCATCGCGCTCGCAGCGGGCACGCAGCGCATCTTCGCGGCCATGGGTCTGTGGCCGGCGCTCGCCGGGCGGGCCACGCCCATCCACCGCATCCATGTCTCCGACCGTGGCCGCTTCGGTTTTGCGCGTCTGGACCGCGCCGATGCGGGCGTGGAGGCGCTGGGTTACGTGGTGCCCGGGCGCGACCTGGGCACGGTGCTGGGCGCGCGCCTCGCCGAACTCGATGCTGTCGAACTGATCTCACCGGCGCGGGTGACCGGCGTGGACTTCGCGGCCGACGCGGCACAGGTACGCGTCGCCGCCGGGACGGGTACCTGCGTCCTCAGTACGCGTTTGCTGATCGCCGCCGACGGTGCGCAATCGCTGCTGCGTGACCTGCTGGACGTCCCCACCACGATCTGGGAGTACGGCCAGACGGCGGTCATCGCCAACGTCACCTCCGAGCGTCCGCACGGACACGTCGCCTACGAGCGTTTCACCGACAGCGGGCCGCTGGCGCTGCTGCCGATGAGCGAGGGTCGCTGCGGGCTGGTGTGGACGCTGCGCGACGATCAGGTCGATGCCGTCATGGCGCTGGACGATGCGGCCTTCCTGGCGCGGCTGCAGGAACGCTTCGGGCGGCGCCTCGGCCGCCTGACACGCGTCGGCCGGCGCAGCACCTATCCGCTGCGGCTGGTGCGTGCGCGTGAGTCAGTGCGTCCGCGCCTGGCCCTGATCGGGAATGCGGCACACACCCTGCATCCCATCGCCGGCCAGGGTTTCAACCTCGGTCTGCGCGACGTCGCCGCGCTCGCGGAGGTGCTGCTGCAGGCGCACCGCGAGGGCCGCGATCCCGGTGCGGCCGCGGTACTCGGCCGTTACGCCGACTGGCGCGAAGGCGATCACCGCCGCATCATCGTCTTCACCGATGGTCTGGCGCGCCTGTTCACCAACCCGCTGCCGCCGGTGGCCTGGGCGCGCGATCTCGGCCTCCTGGCACTGGACCTCTGCCCCCCGGCCAAACGCGCGTTCGCGCGTCTGACCATGGGTCAGATGGGCAGACTGCCGAAGCTCGCCCGCGGGATCGGGTTGTGACTCCGGCAACGACATGCAAAGACATTTTTACCGCAAAGGACGCGAAGGCGCGCAAAGGAAATCCTGCTAAGGAAGCCAAAAACCACATTGGCCACGGAACCACACGGAACTACACGGAAGGTGGGTACGTGGCGGGTTTTGTATTCCGTGTATTTCCGTGTGGTTCCGTGGCTGAAATAAGTTTTTTCGCATATTGATGATTTTCCTTTGCGCGCCTTCGCGTCCTTTGCGGTTAAATTTGATTTGAATCGAGGGAAGACCGATGACAGAAACCGGCACGAGCTACGACATCGCCGTCGTCGGCGGCAGCAGCGTCGGTGGGGCGCTGGCGTGCGCGCTGGCGCAGGCCGGTCTGCGGGTGGCGGTGATCGAGGCCCGTGAGCCGGTACGGGCGTGGGAGGCCGGGTCGGTCGACCTGCGCGTGTTCGCCATCACCCGTGCCTCGGAGCGCATCTTCCGCGCCATCGGCTGCTGGGCAGACATCGAACGCGGTGGTGTCAGCCCGTTCCGCGATATGCGCGTCTGGGACGCGGGCGGCGCCGGGTCGATCCATTTCGACAGCGCCGAGCTGGGCGAGCCCACCTTGGGCTATATCGTCGAGCAGCGTGTGATCCAGGCGGCGCTGAACGCACGCATGGAGACGCTGCCGACGCTGGAGTACCTGTGTCCGGCCGAACTCGGCGCCTTCGAGACGGACGGCGATACCATGCGCCTGACGCTCGCCGATGGCCGGGTGTTGCGCACCCGGCTGCTGGTCGGTGCCGACGGCGCGGCCTCGCGGGTGCGTGGCATGGCCGGTATCGCCATCGAGACCCGCGACTACGACCAGGAGGCCGTGGTCGGCGTGGTGGCCACCGAACTGCCGCACCAGGAGACCGCCTGGCAGCGCTTTCTGCCCACCGGACCGCTGGCCTTCCTGCCGCTGCGCGACGGGCGCAGTTCCATCGTCTGGTCGACCACGCCGCAGCAGGCGGCGGAATTATGCGCGCTGGATCCCGACACCTTCCTCGAACGCCTGACCGAGGCCTTCGGCCGACGTCTGGGCCGCGTCACCGCGGTGGAGGAGCGGGCGCGTTTCCCGCTGCGGCGGCTGCACGCGAAACAGTATGTCGCGCCACGTCTGGCCCTGGTCGGCGATGCCGCGCATGTGATCCACCCGCTGGCCGGGCAAGGGGTCAATCTGGGGCTGCTGGATGCCGCGACGCTTGCCGAGGTGGTGCTCGCCGCACAGGCCGCCGGCCGCGATGTCGGGCGCGTCGCCAATCTGCGTCGCTACGAGCGCTGGCGCCACGGCGATAACCGCGCCATGCAGCGGGCCATGGATGGCTTCAACGACCTGTTCGGTACGCCGGCCCTGCCCGCGCGGCGGCTGCGCAACGCCGGCCTCGGTCTGGTCGACCGTCTCGGCCCTATCAAGCGCGTACTGGCCCGGCATGCCATGGGGCTGGCGGGCGATCTGCCTGGGATGGCCGAATCCCGAATCCCGAATCCCGAATCCCGACCCCCGCCTAGCCCAGCCCCCGACACCTGAGGTATAGTCGGCACCCTCAACGCAGGCTGTCGTGGGAGAGGGCCCGGATCGTCATTCCGGGACGCCGAAGGCGCAACTCGCCCGGAAACGCTCAGGCAAAAGGACCACGGCGGTACGTTGACTCTGGAGAGCGGCCGGCCTTGCGCTGGTCCACCGAAGGGGCCAGTACGCCGGTGGCGGTTGCAGCCAGCCGGCGTCAATACTCTCAGGTCTGTGGACAGAGGGGCGAGGACATCCAGGTCGGGATCGAACGGGTCACGTGCGCTGCTACGCCGCAGCCGCAGTGCCTGCAGGCAACTCCGACCCGATGTTCGTCACCGTTGTCGTTACCGACACCGTCCGCAGAGCGACGCTTTGGAGAGTCAGCACCATGGGCCAACGCACCCCGCTGTACGACCGGCATGTCCGCATGGGCGGCAAGATCATCGATTTTGCCGGCTGGGAGATGCCCATCCATTACGGTTCCCAGATCGAGGAGCACCACGCCGTTCGCCGTGCTGCCGGCATGTTCGATGTCTCGCACATGACCGTGGTGGATCTGACCGGGGACCGTGCCCGCGCCTTTCTCCGCAAGCTGCTCGCCAATAACATCGACCGTGTGCAGGCGCCTGGCAAGGCGCTGTACAGCTGCATGCTCGACGAGCAGGGTGGCGTCATCGACGATGTCATCGTGTACTTCGTGCGCGAGGACTTTTTCCGCCTGGTGGCCAACGCCGGCACCCGTGACAAGGACCTGGCCTGGCTCCGACAGCAGGCCAGGCCCTTCGACGTGGACGTGCGCCCGCGCCCGGAGTTGGCCATGATCGCCGTGCAGGGGCCGACTGCCCGCGGTCTTGTGCTGGATCTGCTGGAAACGAATCTGCGCACGACCGCGGCGCTGCTGGAGCCGTTCTTCGCCGTGCTGGAGGCGGAGAACGGCGAGTGGTTCGTGAGCCGCACCGGCTACACCGGCGAGGATGGTTTCGAGATCATCCTGCCAGTCGCCGACGCCGTACAACTCTGGGACCGGCTGGCCGAGCGTGGCGTGCGCCCCATCGGCCTGGGTGCGCGCGATACGCTGCGCCTGGAGGCCGGCATGAACCTCTACGGCTCCGATATGAGTGAGGCCACCACGCCGCTCGAATCCGGGCTGGGCTGGACGGTCGGTTGGGAGCCGCCGGACCGTGATTTCATCGGTCGCGCCGCGCTGGAGAAGCAGCGTGCCGCGGGCGTGCCGGCGAAGCTGGTGGCACTGGTGCTGGAGGGCAAGGGCGTGTTGCGCAATCACCAGACGGTGATGACCGCAGCGGGCGCGGGCGAGATCACCAGCGGCAGCTTTTCACCCACGCTGGGGCGTTCGATCGCACGGGCACGCATCCCCGCGGCGGCAACCGGAGAGCGCTGCGAGGTCGAGATCCGCGGTCGCCTGGAGCCGGCGCGCATCGTCAAGCTGCCGTTCGTACGCCGCGGCGAGATAATGGTATCCCTGTAGGGTGCGTCGCGGCGCAGCCTGACGCACCGGCTCGGAAGCCGCGGTGCGTCGCTGTGCCGACGCAGCCTGCGGATGAGGTTTCGACATTCGGTATTGAGAGGAACACAGTATGAGCAACATCCCGGCGGATCTTAAATACACCCGCAGCCACGAGTGGCTGCGGCTGAACACCGACGGTACCGCGGTCATCGGCATCACCGACCACGCCCAGGATCAGCTGGGCGACATGGTCTACGTCGAGGTGCCGGATACCGGGCGCAGTCTTGCCGCCGGCGAGGCCTGCGCCGTGGTCGAGTCGGTGAAGGCGGCCTCGGATGTGTACGCGCCGCTCGCCGGCGAGGTGCTCGAGGGTAATGCGAGCCTGGCCGATGCCCCCGAAGCGGTAAACCAGGACCCCTACGGCAGTGGCTGGCTGCTGAAGCTGAAGCTCAGCGACGACAATCCGGCCGGCCTCATGGATGCTGCTGCCTATACGGCCTTCCTGGCCTCCGAAGAGCAGTGAGGACCGACTATCGCAGGGTGCGTCGAGGCGCAGCCTGACGCACCAAACCGAGAGCCGCGCTGCACCGCTGCACCGCCGCATCCCACGCGTTCGATTTTTGCAGGATCGTTTATGCCGTTCATCCCCCACACCGAAGAGGACGTCCGCGAGATGCTCGCCGCCATCGGCGCGCCGGACATCGAGACGCTGTTCGACGAGATCCCGGCCGCGCTGCGTACCCGCGGGCTGGCGGCTCTTCCCGAGGCGCTGATCGAGCAGGACATCGCGCGGGTGATGCACGGGCACGCCGCGCGTGACGGCACGCCGCTGTGCTTCATCGGCGCCGGCGCCTACGAACACCACATTCCGGCAGCAGTGTGGGAGATCACCACGCGCGGCGAATTCTACAGCGCCTATACGCCCTATCAGGCCGAGGCCAGCCAGGGCACGCTGCAGCTGCTGTACGAATACCAGACCATGATGACGCGGCTGCTGGGGATGGATGTCTCCAACGCCTCGCTGTACGACGGTGCCTCGGCGTTGGCCGAGGCGGTGCTGATGGCGGTGCGCGCCAATCGCTCATCCAAGAGCCGGCGCATCCTGATCCCGAGCACGGTCCATCCGTTGTACCGCAGGGTGGTGCGCAGCATCGTGTCGAGTCAGGGCATCGAGCTGGTGGAACTGCCCTATTGCACCGAGTGCGGCTATATCCTCCCCGCATCGTTGGAGCACTACAACGGCGAGGACATCACCGCCCTGGTGATCCCGCAGCCGAATTTCTTCGGTGTACTGGAGGATGTCGACGCGCTCACCGACTGGGCGCATGCCAACCAGGCCCTGGTCATCGGGGTGGTCAATCCGGTGGCGATGGCGCTGCTGAAGCCGCCCGGTCGCTGGGGCACGCGGGGCGCCGACATCGCCTGCGGCGAGGGTCAGCCCCTGGGTGTGCCGCTGTCCTCGGGGGGGCCGTACTTCGGTTTCCTGTGCTGCCGCAAGGAGTATGTGCGGCAGATGCCCGGGCGCGTCGTCGGCCGCACCGTCGACCGCGACGGCCGCACTGGTTATACGCTGACATTGCAGGCGCGCGAGCAACACATCCGCCGCTCCAAGGCGACCTCGAACATCTGCACCAACCAGGGTCTGCTGGTCACCGCTGCGACCATCCACATGGCCATCGTCGGCGGCACCGGCCTGCAGAGGGTCGCGCAGGCCTGCCATGCCAATACCCGCGCCCTGGTGGCGAAGCTCACCGCCAATCCCGCTGTCGAGCCGGTCTTCTCGGGGACCTGTTTCCATGAACGTGTACTGCGGCTGCGGGTGCCGTTGAAGAACCTGCTACGCCCGCTGGCGGCGCACAATCTGTTGCCAGGTTATACACTGGAGCAGGACTATCCGGAGCTCAGTGACTGTCTGCTGGTCTGCGCCACCGAGACCAAGACCGAGGCCGACCTGAACCGGTTCGCCGATCACCTGCACCAGCTCATCGAACACCAGGCCACGGTGGGCTCCATAGTGAAACCGAAGATGGGATGACGGTGGGTGAGTAGTAACCACGAAGGACACAAAGGACACGAAGGAAACCCACAACGAGGGTTAAAAGACGAGACCCCTCTCCTGCGAGGGGAGAGGGAATCCACGATTCTATTTTGAATAGATTCCCTTCGTGTCCTTTGTGTCCTTCGTGGTGGAAGTGTTTTGAACGGTACAATGACGACCGCAAACAAGGAGTAACCGAACATGGCCAAGATCACACTGCATGGCAATCCCATCAACACCAACGGCGAGCTGCCGAAGGTCGGCAGTCAGGCGCCGGCCTTCACGCTGGTCGACGCGGAACTGAACGATCGCAGCCTGGCCGACTACAAGGGCAAGAAGAAGCTGCTCAACATCGTGCCCAGCCTCGATACGCCGGTGTGCGCCACCTCGACCAAGAAGTTCAACGACCACGCCAAGGGTCGCGACGATGTCGTCATGCTGGTGATCGCCGCCGACCTGCCGTTCGCCATGGAGCGTTTCTGCACCGGTGAGAGCATCGACAAGGTCATCCCGCTGTCGATGATGCGTAACCGCAATTTCGCCAAGGACTATGGCGTGCTGATCACCGACGGCCCGCTCGCCGGCATCACCGGCCGCGCCGTCGTGGTGCTGGATGCGAACGACAAGGTCGTCTATACCGAGCTGGTACCGGAGATCGCGCAGGAGCCGGATTACGACAAGGCACTGGCCGCGCTTTAGCGGGGTGTAAGTTTATTCGTTCAATCGTCATTGCGAGCGAAGCGAAGCAATCTCCCAAGTAGATTTACAGTTTGGAGATTGCTTTGCTTCGCTCGCAATGACGAAATAGCCAAAGCCTGTTTTAAGAGACAACCATGCTCATCTTCGAACACTCCCGCCCCGGCCGTGCCGCCCACGCCCAGTTCCCGTCCGCCGCTGCGGACTGCAGCGACATCCCCGCGCACCTGCTGCGTGGGGATGTGCCCGCTCTGCCGGAGGTCTCCGAGCTGCAGGCAGTACGCCACTACACGCGGCTGTCGCAGAAGAATTTCTCCATCGACACGAACTTCTATCCGCTCGGCTCCTGCACCATGAAATACAACCCACGCGCCTGCAACACGCTGGCGATGCTGCCGGGCTTCCTGGCCAGGCATCCGCTGGGGCCGGCGTCGGCGGGGCAGGGCTTCATGGCCTGCCTGTACGATCTGCAGGAGATGCTGAAGGAGGTCACCGGCATGCAGGCGGTGTCGCTGACGCCGGCGGCGGGCGCCCAGGGCGAATTCGCCGGTGTGGCGATGATCCGTGCCTATCACACGGCGCGTGGCGACACGGCCCGTACCGAGATCCTGGTCCCGGATGCGGCGCATGGCACCAACCCGGCGACCGCGACCATGTGCGGCTATAGCGTGCGTGAGATCCCCACCGACCGGCAGGGTGACGTCGATCTGGAGGCGCTCAAGGGCGCAGTCGGTCCGCACACCGCGGGCATCATGCTCACCAATCCCTCGACGCTCGGTGTGTTCGAGCGCCGCATCAAGGAGATCGCCGGGATCGTGCACGGCGCCGGCGGTCTGCTCTATTACGACGGCGCCAACCTGAACGCGATCCTCGGCAAGGTGCGTCCGGGTGACATGGGCTTCGACGTCATCCACATGAACCTGCACAAGACTTTTTCGACACCGCATGGCGGTGGTGGCCCGGGGGCCGGCCCCGTGGGTGTGAACAAACGTCTGGAGCCGTTTCTGCCGGTGCCGATGGTCGGCTTCGACGGCGACGAATACCACTGGATCACCGAACAGGAGAAGCCGCAATCCATTGGCCGGCTGTCGGCCTTCATGGGCAATGCCGGCGTGCTGCTGCGTGCCTATGTGTATGCGCGCATGCTCGGCCGCGAGGGCATGCAGCGCGTCGCCGACTACGCCACGCTGAATGCGAACTATCTGCTGGTGCGACTGCGCGACGCCGGCTTCGATCTGGCCTTTCCGAACCGCCGCGCGACTCACGAATTCATCGTCACTTTGAAGAAGCAGGAAAAGGAACTCGGTATTACCGCCATGGATGTCGCCAAGCGGCTATTGGATTTCGGCTACCATGCGCCGACGACGTACTTCCCGCTGCTGGTGCCGGAGTGCCTGCTCATCGAGCCCAGCGAGACCGAAACCAAGGAGGAGTTGGATGGCTTCGTCGCGGCGATGGCCCGGATTCTGGAAGAGGCCCGCAACACACCGGAGATCCTGAAGGAGGCCCCACATACGCAGCCGGTACGCCGGCTGGACGACGTGCGCGCCGCGCGTGAGCTCGATCTCGCCTGGCAGCCGCAGGCCTGAGGCGTGGGCAAGCCGGCCGGCAATACGGGTCTGCGACGCCTATCGAATGCCCTGGTGTTCTCCTGGAAGGGCCTGTGCGCAGCGTACCGCTTCGAGGCCGCGTTCCGACAGGAGGTGTTCGCGAGCCTGGTCATCGTGCCGCTCGCCTTCTGGTTGGGAGACACGGGTGTGGAGCGCGCGCTGCTGCTCGCGGTCTGGGTGCTGGTACTGATCATCGAACTGCTCAACTCCGCCATCGAGGCCGTGGTCGACCGCATCGGTGACGAGCATCACGAACTTGCCGGCCGCGCCAAGGACATCGGCTCCGCCGCCGTGCTGCTCGCGCTGCTCAACACCGTGGTAGTCTGGGTGCTGGTGCTTTTATAAGAGATACAGGTGGTGGATGGTGCTTGCTTATAACTATTTTTGGCCACGGAAGCACACGGAATAACACGGAAAAAGACTCATCATATAAAGCCCGGAAACCAAACCGCAGGGTGATGATCCAGGGGTTTGCGCAGTGAATCCTTTTCGTGTTGTTCCGTGTGCTTCCGTGGCAAATATGGTTTTTGGGTTCATACAAGAACCAAGACGCAAGATACAAGCAGCACCATGAACCGATGTCTGTCTTCTTGTCTCTTGCCTCTTGTCACTCGCAACTGTCCCGGAGGGACGTGATATGTCCGCACTGATCTGTGGTTCCTTCGCCTACGACACCATCATGGTGTTCCGCGACCGCTTCAAGAACCACATCCTGCCCGACAAGGTGCACATCCTGAATGTCGCCTTCCACGTGCCGGACATGCGCCGTGAGTTCGGTGGCTGCGCGGCCAACATCGCCTATAACCTCAAACTGCTCGGTGGCGAGCCGCTGCCGATGGGGACGGTCGGAACGGATTTCGTACCCTATGCCGAATGGCTGGACCGGCATGGCATCTCGCGCAGGTACGTGACCGTGGTCGAAGGCACCTACACGGCCCAGGCCTTCATCACCACCGACCTCGACGACAACCAGATCATCGCCTTCCATCCCGGCGCCATGGATCATGCGCACCGCAATCACGTCGCGGACGCCACCGATGTGAGCATCGGCATGGTCTCGCCCGATGGCCGCACCGCCATGCTCGAGCATGCGGCGGAGTTCGCCGAGGCCGGCATCCCCTTCATCTTCGATCCGGGCCAGGGCCTGCCGTTGTTCGGTGGCGAGGAGTTGCGCGACTTCATCGACAAGGCGACCTACATCTGCGTCAACGATTACGAATCACAGTTGATCTGCGACCGCACCGGTCTCTCGCCGCACGAGATCGCCGAGTGCGTCGCCGGTCTGATCGTCACCCGTGGCGGCAAGGGCTCGGAGATCTATCTGCCCAACAAGCGCCTCGACATCCCGGCCGCGCCGGCCCACGAGTTGCTGGACCCCACCGGCTGCGGCGACGCCTATCGCGCCGGCCTGCTGTATGGCCTGATGCACGATTTCGACTGGGAGGTCACCGGCCGGATCGCGGCGCTCATGGGTGCCTTCAAGATCGAGCGGCACGGTACCCAGAACCACCGCTTCGACCGGGACGAATTCGCCGACCGCTATCGCGAGAGCTTCGGCCACACGCTGGGGTGGTGACCGGCCGGCCGGAGGCCGGCGTGCGAGCCAGGGGAAAGGAGTCTGGCCACGGAAGCACACGGAAGGGGCTGCACGCCGCGGTATCCGTGAGCGATCGTCCCAAGGCTCGATAGCGCCTGGGCCGGCACCCGGGGCCCGCCCGTGCGATTCCGTGGCTGACTCGCGATCTGCCCGGGTCGTTCCGGGGATTTCCCGACCCGCTACCGAGCCTTCGGATACGCTCAGGGATAGTGGTTCAGCCCCCGCTGGTAGAGCAGGCTGGCGCCTTCGTAGTAAGCGATGGCGTCTTCCACTAAATGCCGGTCGGTGGTTTGCACGAGTTCCTGGGCGCCGTCGTCGCCAAGCCGATAGGCCTCGGTCAGCCGGTGCGGCGCCAGCACCGCCAGTTCACCATCCTTCAGGTAACCCAGTTTCTGGTAGTTCCCCAGCAGCGCCCGGCCGGCGTTTGCCTGCTGCGATGCCAGCACGTCGCGGCCGAAGAAGCGACTGTCGTAGCTGAAGTTCAGCAGGCCGAGCAACGTGGGCGCGACATCGATCTGGCTCATCAGGTGGTCGACGCGGCCGGGCGTGACGTGGCGGGGCGCGTATACCAGCAGAGGGATCCGGTAGCGGGCAGCGGTCAGGGCATCACGGCCGGCACTCTTGGCGCAGTGGTCGGCGACGATCACGAACACGGTGTCGTCGAACCAGGGTCTGCCGCGCGCACGATCGAGGAAGTCACCGATGGCATAGTCCGTGTATTTCACCGCCCCGGTACGTCTGCCCGGCGGCGGGATATCGATGCGGCCTTCGGGGTAGGTGTAGGGGCGATGGTTGGAGGTCGTCATCACCAGGCCGAAGAACGGCTGCCCGTCGGCATGCGCGCGATCGATCTCGGCCAGCGTCTTGGTGTAGAGATCCTCGTCGGCGACCCCCCAGACATTGGCGAAATGGATGTCTTCCGCTGCGATGTCGTTGCGGTCGACGACATCGAAGCCGTTGTGGGAAAAAAAGTAATTCATGTTGTCGAAGTAGCCGTAGCCGCCGTAGAGGAACTCGGTCCGATAGCCATGTGCCTGGAATACCCGGCCGAGCGAGAACATGTTCTCGTTGTCTGGCCGTTTGACGATGGAGCGGCCGGGCGTGGGCGGCACCGACAGGGTGATGGCCTCCAGGCCGCGGTCGGTACGGGTGCCGGTGGCATACAGCTGGGTGAACAGCAGGCTGTCGCGCGCCAGGGCATCGAGGTGCGGCGTCGCCTGTCGGTCGCTGCCGAAGATGCCGAGAAATTCGGCGCTCAGGCTTTCCACCGTGATGAGCACGACGTTCAGGTGCTGCTCGGGCCCACGTCCCGCGATGTGCCGGGTGATATCGCGCGGGTCTGCGCTGGTGTAGCGGGAGCCCGGTTCGGCGAGCAGCGTGCGCAGATGGCGGAACACGCGGTCCTCATCCTCGACGGCATAGAAGCGCGTGTAGTCGATGGTATTCTGGCGGAAGGCGGCGAAGAAGTCGTAGATGCCGTTGCCGGCCAGCTCATTGGCATAGCGATTGGTGGAGAAGTTCGCCGAGGAACTGTCGACGGCGACCGTCGACACGATCGGCAGGGCGAGCAGCGCGGCCGCCGCGCGCAGGCGCCGCCGCAGGGGGGCGGCCTCGCCGTCCACACGGATCAGGCGCCGCAGCAGCAGGAAGACCGACAGTGCCGCGGCACCGATAACGGTCAGCAGGCTGCCGACGGGATAGGACTCCCGGATATTACCGATCACCTCTGTCGTATAGACGAGATAATCGACGGCGATGAAGTTGAAGCGGCTCTCGAACTCATCCCAGAAGATCGATTCGGATACCGCGACGAACAGCAGCAGGTAGAGCGTGGCGAAGACACCCAGCTGCAGCAGCGTGCGCTGTGCGCGGCTGTGATGGAGCCGCTCCGGCAGCAGGGCCAGGTAGAGAATCAGCGGGAGGGTGAAATAGCCGGCGGTGATGAGATCGAAACCGGCACCGATCGCGAACGCGCCCGCGACGGTGGCGGCGCCCAGGCCGGTGTCGGTCGACTGCAGCAGCAGGGTGATACGGGTGAGGGCGCCGACGGCCAGGAAGAGAGCGGTCAGGAGGTAGACTGCCCCGAAGCGACGCTCGAAGAAAGTGGACATGGACAGGTACCTCACATGGTCAGGGGTCGCCGGCGCCCGCGGAAGGTGTGTGCCCAGGGAACGGAGGCAGGCGTGCCTCGCGGTCGCGACGGTCGGTGGTGGACCGGCCGGCAGCGATGCCGCACCGCGGTCGACCCTGTCTGAAATTCAGCGGGCCGGGTCTCGCCGGCTGCGTCCTTCGCATGCTTTTATCCTGCGAGCTTCACGACCGCCAGCACTTTGTCATAGGCCACGGCGTCCCCGCCGCCCTGCAGCAGGTCGCGGTGCAGCAGCCGCACGATCTGGGCGAACTTGTCCGGACTGATGGTGGTGCCTTCCTGCTGGAGGGCGCGGTGGACGTCGGCGGCGATGCGATAGATCACATCCTGGTCGGTCTCCAGTCGGTAGACGCTGCCCGGCTCGGCGACCAGCGCAGTCACCTGGGCGGCGCCACGGCCGTTGATCAGCCATTCCAGCGAGACCTGCCGGCGCAGACAATAGGCGTGCAGCCGTTCCCAGGGCAGGGTGCCGCGTTCCTTCCAGGCGGAGACATTACGCTTGTTGGTCCCCAGCGGTTCGGCCAGGTCGGTGTCGTTGCGGACCCCCTCGAGCGTCTTGAGCCGATCCAGCACCTGGCGCAACAACGCAGCGTTCTTTTCCTCCCGCATTCTTGACGCCACCATCCGCGTGTGTTAGACATACACAAAACATGTGCACCGATACACAGGTAGTGTATTTTTTAATGGGTCAAAACAACAAGTTGAAAAAAGCATACCACAGTGCCTCGCGGCAGACGTCAGGCAACGCCATGTACCTGTGGCAGGTGTGCGGGGCGTCTGCCGGCCAGCCCCGCGAAGTACCATCCGAACTTTTATGGGAGAGAAGCCACCGATGGAACACATGGATGCAGCCGAGCTGTATCGTTCCCGGATCTACGCCTGCGCCGTCCCTCCGGCCGCGGTTCAACTCGCCTGGGTGTGGCGTATCGACCGGGTGCAGCGCCACGTCTGTCAGGCCATCGTCGCCTGTCCGACGGCGTGGCCGCTGGTCGCCGAACGGTTGGACGTCTGGCTGGGTGGCCGCGATGATCCGGCCATGCTCGGTCGTTGGGCGGCGTCCTCCAACGCGCCCGCGATCCACTTCGCCGAGGCCCTGATGCTGTTGCGGGAGGGCGGGTGCGCGCCACAGCCGCTGTGGACCGCGCTGAGCCCGCTGCGCTTACGGGCTGAATACATGGCGGATCTGCAGGTACACCTCGCCGCTGCGGGTCCTGCTGAGGCGCGACTGGCGCGCGTGTTCGGTCGCGGGCTGGAACCGATGCGGGCACTGACGACCCGGCTGGTGGAGGCCAATCAGCGCCTGGTCGCCACGCTCGCCCGACAGTATCGCAACGGCCCACTGGCCTATATGGACCTGGTGCAGGAGGGTAATCTCGGCCTGTTGCGTGCCATCGAGCGCTTCGACCCGGCGCGCGGTGTGCGTCTGTCGACCTACGCCCTGTGGTGGATCCGGCGGGCGATGATCTATGCCATCGTGCGCCAGGGGCAGGCCGTGCGTCCGTCCGTGGCGCACTACTGGGAGGGGCGGGAGGTCGCGCGCACGGCCGAGCAGCTGGCCGCGCGGCGTGGCCATACGGTCGCCCAGCGCGAGATCGCCGCACAGCTGGGTGTGAGCGTCGCCGATGTACACCGGGGTATGGCGACACAGGCCGCACCGCTCGCCCTGGACGCGCCGCTGCGCGGCACCGACGGCCTCGCCATGGTCGATCAGCTGGTCGCCGCGCCCGCTACCTGCCCCGAGCACAACGCACAACGTGCGGGTATGCAGCGCGCGATCCAGGCCCTGCTGACCCAGTTGCCCGAGCGCCAGGCCCATATCCTGCGCATGCGCTTCGGCATCGGCCTGCGCGACGACTGCACCCTGGAACAGATCGCGCGTCAGCAGGGCGTGACCCGCGAACGCATCCGCCAGTTGGAGGCGCAGGCGCTGCAGACCCTGCGCGGCCTGGATACGGCCTGGGACTTGCGCGGCAACCCGGGTTGAGCGGGCACATTGCAGGGGCCGTATCTGTGCTTATACTGAAAAGCGTTTCGGCCACGGAAGCACACGGAAGAACACGGAAAAGACCCATTGTCGAAAACCCTAATAAAGTCATCCGTTGGGTGCGTCGAGGCGCAGCCTGACGCACCGGGTTTCACGCCACGGTGCGTCGCTGGCGCCGACGCACCCTACACGCCTGCTTCCTCGCAGGCGCGGAGCGGGCAGATGCGGTTTTCGGGGGGAAGCTCAAACTGCATGAGCCGTCTTCGGTGCGGCCCACCACCACGCAATTCTCCACCACGCACGAGCTAGGGGGTGTTATGACACGAACGGTATGTTTGTCGGTACTGGCCGCGCTGCTGCTGAGCGGATGTTCCGGGCAGGACGGCGAGCCCCAGACCTCGTCCCGGCAGGGTAGCGGTGTGGACGACGGCTCTGTATTCAGCACACAGGTGCAGGCCGTGGAGAAGGCCAGGGATGTCCAGCGCGTCCTGGACGCGTCCGCCGCCCGGCGGCAGGGGCAGGACACCGCGCCCTGATCCGGGGGCGCCGGGGGCAGGGTGCGATCCGCCCCCCGGTCCGTCCCGTTCAGCCCTTCTGCTTGAGGAGATCGCGGATCTCCGCCAGCAGCACCTCTTCATTGCTCGGTGCCGGCGGCGTGGCGGGCGCTTCCTCTTCCTTGCGCTTGAGCCGGTTCATCGCCTTGATGGCGATGAAGATGGCGAAGGCGACGATGACGAAGTCGAATACCGTCTGGATGAACGTGCCGTAGTTGAGGGTGACGGCGGCTGCGCCGTCCGTCGCCGCCTTGAGCGTGACCGCCAGATCGGTGAAGTCCACGCCGCCGATCAGCAGTCCGAGTGGTGGCATGATGACGTCGCCGACGAACGACGAGACGATCTTGCCGAAGGCCGCACCGATGATGATACCGACGGCCATGTCGACCACATTGCCCTTCATGGCAAACTGTTTGAATTCGCTGACCATCCCCATGTTAATCCCTCCGGTTGATTGTATGGTCCGTCATGATCGTGTGGCACGCAGGTGCCATAGGGCGCGCCGTCGCGTACCGGCGTTATCGTACAGAATCAATTGCGGGCAGGGAATGGAACGACGGGCCGGCCGACGCGGGTTCGATGGGCCCGTGTGACGGTCCGGTGTCGCGCTCAGCTGGCCTGCAGCACGGCGGCGAGATCATCCAGCCGGGTGACCGGCGGCGCGCACTGGGTACCGGTGCAGACATAGGCGACGCGCTCGCCCTGCGGCCGGCGCTCGCGCAGGATGCCGGGCAGGTCGGTGGCATCGGCGGGGATGGTGAAGGTGAGGCGGCGCGGCGCATAGGGTCGCGCGCAGGACTGGTGCCAGTCTCTCAGCGCCACCACCGCGCCGCGCAGCACGATGGTCTGGATGGGTGCGAGGTATTCCTCGGTGGCGAGCAGCAGCGCCGCGCAGGCGTAGGCGTTCTGTTCGATGCCGGCCCAGAGCGCGACGAGGGTGCGTTCGGCGGCCTCGAGGAAGCGCGGCTCGCCGAGCACATGGCCCAGCCGGCCGAGCACCGTCGCGGCCACGCCGTTGCCCGACGGGGTCGCATCGTCGGTGAGCGGCTTGGGGCGCTGGATGAGCGCCTCATGATCGTCGCCGGTGAAGAAGAAACCGCCGTCGGGCGCCTGGAAATGCCCGAGCACGACCTCGGCGAGTTCCAGTGCGAAGGCTAGGTCGCCGTCGCGCCAGCGTACCTGCAGCAGCTCCAGAATACCGTCGATGAGGAACACGTAATCGTCGAGATAGGCGTTCAGGTGCGCGCGGCCGTCCTTGCAGGTCGCCAGCAGACGGCCGTCGCGCCACAGCGTCGCGCGGATGAAGTCCAGGGCACGCTCCGCCGAGGCGGCGTACTCCGGCCGTTCCAGATGGCGCGCGGCGATTGCCATGCCGCGGATCATGAGGCCGTTCCAGGCGGTCAGAATCTTCTCGTCGCGGCCGGGCCGGACGCGCCGCCCGCGGGCCGCCAGCAGCATGGCCCGCGCGGCGTCCAGGCGCTGCGCGACAGCCGTTTCATCCATCCCGAACGCACGGGCGAGATCCGGCAGGTCGGCGCACACGTGCAGGTGGTGGCGGCCCTCGAAATTTGCTTCGCGGTCCAGGCCGAAGCGGCGGGCGAACAGGTCGTAGTCGGCGCCGAGCAGGTCGTGGACCTCGGCGGGTGTCCAGACGTAGAAGCGGCCTTCCTCGCCCTCCGAGTCGGCGTCCAGGGTCGAGTAGTAACCGCCGTCTGACGACTGCATCTCGCGCATCACCCAGGCCGCCGTTTCGGCGGCGATCCGCGCGAACAGCGGCTTGCCGGTGGCGGCGTGTGCCTGGGCATACAGTGCCAGCAGCGGGCCGTTGTCGTAGAGCATCTTCTCGAAATGCGGGATCATCCATTGATCGTCGACCGAGTAGCGGCAGAAGCCGCCGCCCAGTTGGTCGTAGATGCCGCCGAGCGCCATGCGCTCCAGGGTGAAGTCGGCCATGTGCAGGGCGCGTTCGTCGGGCTGACCCCGATCGCGGGTCGCCGCCCAATGGCGCAGCAGGCGCTCCAGGCTGGTCGGATGCGGGAACTTGGGGGCGCGGCCGAAGCCGCCGTGGACCGGGTCGAACTGCTGTTCCAGCTGGTTGCGCGCGATGTCCAGCGGTTGCGCCGAGGGGCGTCCAGGCGTAGCACCGGACGCAGAGGCGGGTGCGGCGAGGCCGTCCAGGGCCTTGAGCAGGGCCTCGTTCTGTGCGGTGATGTCGGCCTGGCGTTCGCGATAGAAGTCGGCCACGCGCTGCATGAGATCGACGAAGCCGGGCAGGCCGTAGCGCGGTTCCTTCGGAAAATAGGTGCCGCCGAAGAACGGCACACGGCCGTCGGGCGTCAGGAACATGGTCAGCGGCCAGCCACCGTTGCGCTGCGTCAGCAGCGCATGCGCCGTCTGGTAGATCTTGTCGAGGTCGGGGCGTTCCTCGCGGTCGACCTTGATGTTCACGAACAGGTCGTTCATGACGGCGGCGACCGCCGGGTCCTCGAAGCACTCGTGGGCCATGACGTGGCACCAGTGACAGGCGGAGTAGCCCACCGACAGCAGGATGGGCTTGTCCTCGCGGGCCGCCCTGGCCAGCGCCTCGGGACCCCAGGGATACCAATCCACGGGGTTGCCCGCGTGCTGCAGGAGGTAGGGGCTGGTCTCGTCGGCCAGATGATTGCTATAGTCGCCGCCCTTGTTCATTGCGCTGCCGCTGATTCCTGAGTGAGATTGTCAACTATAGCGGCTTCGCGGCGAACTGTCTTTGCCGCTGGTCTGCAACGCGATACATCACTATGGATCTTTCCGTCGTCGTCCCGGTTCGCAACGAGCAGGACAACATCCTGCCGCTGCTGGCCGAGATCGACGCGGCGCTGGACGGGCGCTACGACTACGAGGTGATCTACGTCGACGACGGCAGCAGCGACGACACTGCGGTGGTCCTGCGCGCCGCGCGCGCCCGTCATCCGCGCCTGCGTGTGCTGCGCCATGCGCAGAGCTGCGGCCAGAGCACGGCGGTGCGCAGCGGTGTGCAGGCCGCGCGCGCACCCTGGATCGCCACGCTCGACGGTGACGGCCAGAACGACCCGGCCGACATCCCCGACCTGATGGCGGTGGTGCAGGCGCCGGACCGTCCACCCGAGCTGCGCCTGATCGCCGGCTGGCGCCGGACCCGCCGCGACACCTGGTTCAAGCGCGTGTCGTCCCGGATCGCCAATGCCGTGCGCCGTACCCTGCTGCAGGATGCCACGCCCGACACCGGCTGTGGGCTGAAGGTGTTCGAGCGGGAGTTGTTTCTCGACCTGCCCTACTTCGACCACATGCACCGCTTCCTGCCCGCATTGGTGCTGCGGGCCGGTGGCCAGGTGCGCTCCGTCGAGGTGCGTCACCGCCATCGCGAGCGCGGGGTGAGCAAGTACGGCATGCACAACCGGCTGTGGGTCGGTATCGTCGACCTGTTCGGTGTGAGCTGGTTGCAGCGGCGTGCCAAGCGGCCGGTGGTGCATGAGATCGAGTAGCGCACGGCGCATCGTTCGATACTGGATCACGGGTGTCTCATAAACCCAAAAACCGTATTTGCCACGGAAACACACGGACAAGATCATCGGCCTTACACAACCGCCTACGTCACCTGCCAGGCACGGAGACAGGGCTTCGCAATGCGGTTTCATTTCGGTGTTCTTCCGTGTGCTTCCGTGGCAAATGAGTTTTCAGAATAAAAGCTATGGGACGGCAGTGATGATAGATGTATAGATGGATCCTGAGCTGAGCCGACCGCCACATATGTCCACCCCGAAGCTACGTATTTTCCTCAACGGCCTGATACTCCTCGTCAGCCTCGTAGCGGTGCTGGTCGTGTTCGAGAAGTTGCACCTGACCTCGATGCTGGACAAGGCCTGGATCGATCACGAGGTGCGCGGCCACGGTCTGAGTGGCGAGCTGTTGTTTCTCGCCATGGGTGCGTTCGCCATTGCCATCGGGATCCCACGCCAGGTGATCAGCTTTCTGGCAGGCTATGCCTTCGATCTCGTGCTGGGCACGCTGCTGGGTGTGACGGCGACGGTGGCGGGCTGCATGCTGACGCTCTACTATGCCCGCTGGTTCGGACGGGGGCTGCTGCCCGCGCGCCTCTCCGGGCGTATCCATCATATCGCTGCCTTCATCCACGACCACACCTTCAGCATGACGTTGCTGATCCGGCTGCTGCCGGCCGGCAGCAACCTGGTCACGAACCTCGCCGCGGGCGTCACCCGGGTGCGCGTGCTGCCGTTCGTGCTCGGCTCCGCCCTCGGCTATGTGCCGCAGACGCTGGTATTCGCGCTCGCCGGCAGCGGTGTCGGTGTCGATCCGTTGTGGCGCCTCGGTCTGGGGATCGTGCTGTTCCTCGTCTCCGGCGCGCTCGGCATCTATCTGTACCGCCGGTTCCGCCGCGGTCGGCATCTGGATGTGCAACTGGAGCACGAGTTCGGTCTGGATGACTGAGCCGTGACCATGACCGACGTGACTTTCGCACCGCCCCTGTTCCAGGATCGCACCCCATGACCGCACCGGGTCGCACACGCAATTCCTTCTGGCTGCTGCTCGCCGCCTGGGCGCTGCTGGTCGTCACGGCCCTGCTCACGCGGCCGCTGCTGCCGGTAGACGAGACGCGCTACGTCGGCGTCGCCTGGGAGATGTGGGCACGCGGCGACTTTCTGGTGCCCTATCTCAACGGCGAGCCCTACAGCCACAAGCCGCCGCTGCTGTTCTGGCTGATCCAGGCCGGCTGGTGGCTGTTCGGCGTCAATGACGTCTGGCCGCGGCTGGTCGCGCCGCTGATCGGGTTGGGGTGTCTCGGTCTGACGGTGCTGCTGGCGCGGCGGCTGTGGCCGCAACGACCGCTGGCGGCGGTGCTGGCGCCCTGGCTGCTGTTCGGCTGTGTGTTCTTCGCCGGCTTTTCCACGCTCATCCAGTTCGATCTGTTGATCGTGTTGTGCACGCTGCTCGGCATGCTGGGCCTGCAGCGTGCGGCGACGGGGCTGGGCAGCGGCTGGCTGGTGGTTGGGTTGGCCATCGGGCTGGGCGTGCTCGCCAAGGGGCCGGTGATCCTGCTGCACGTGCTGCCGGCCGCCCTGCTCGGGCGGCTGTGGGTGGATCGTGCGCGCCTGCGGGGCTGGGCGTGGTGGTACGGCGGATTGGCCGCGGCGGTCGTGCTCGGCGCGGCCATCGCGCTTGCCTGGGCGTTGCCGGCGGGCCAGACCGGTGGTCCGGACTACCAGCGCGCGATCTTCTGGGGACAGACCGCCGAGCGCATGGTGGATTCGTTCGCGCACCGCCAGCCGTTCTGGTGGTATCTGCCGTGGCTGCCGCTGCTGCTGCTGCCCTGGACGTTGTGGCCGCCGCTGTGGCGTGCGCTGCGCGGCGGGATCGGCGGCGAACGTGCCGGCCGCTTCCTGCTGTGCTGGGCGTTGCCGGCGGTGATCGCGCTGAGCCTGATCAGCGGCAAGCAGGTGAAATACCTGCTGCCGGTATTCCCCGCTCTGGCACTGCTGGCGGCCGGCGCGCTGGCGCGTGTGTCGGATGTCTTTGCATCCCAGAGGGCGCCCCAAGGGCTGTCCCAAAAGGTGCCTCAGGGGTCGCCACGGCGGCAGGGGCTGGCGCTGGCACTGCTGGCGGCGCCGGCGCTGTTGTTCGGGTTCGCCGCGTTCCGCGACCTGGACGCACGGGTCCACTGGGCCGCCGCCATCGAGCCGCTCTGGGGCCTGGCCTTTCTCGCGGCCGCCGCGCTGTGGTGGCGGTGGCGACCGGCCGGGCTCCTGGGCCGCGTGGAGGCGCTGGCGCTGGCCGGTGTCGTCCTGCTGGTGGGTCTGCATGTCGCGGTGCTGCGCGTGGCGGCCCCGGCCTACGATCTGCGCGCGTTCAGCCTGCGGCTCGGTGAACTGCAGGCAGTCGGCCATCCCGTCGCCCATGTCGGCAAATATCACGGCCAGTTTCATTTCCTCGGGCGCCTGCGTGCGCCGCTGACGGTGATCGATGCGGCGGCGGCAACGGGCTGGGCACGCACCCATCCGGACGGCTACCTGGTGCTGTATTGCGATCAGATGCCTGAGCCCTGCACCGGCGGGGAACTGCTGCAGGACTATCGCGGCGACGCCGACGACCTGGTCTTGTGGGCCGCGGGGAAATGGCTGGCCGCGCAGTGATGCTACAATGCCCGGCCATCGACCGGAGCGCCCCGTGACATCCAGCGACGCCGCCACACCCTCCATACCCGCCACACTGGCCCCCTTGCGACTGAAGAAGAACGAGGAGCGCCGTCTGCGTGCCGGCCACCTGTGGGTGTACAGCAACGAGGTCGACACGGCGCGCACGCCGCTGACGGCCTTCGCGCCCGGCCAGCCGGTGCGGATCGAGGCCGCCAACGGCAAGCCGCTCGGTACGGGCTATGTGAATCCGCATTCGCTGATCTGCGCGCGCCTGGTGAGCCGTGACTCCGGCCATGTGCTCGATCGCTCGCTGCTGGTGCACCGTCTGAACGTGGCGCTGTCCCTGCGTGAACGCCTGTACGCCCGGCCCTATTACCGCCTGGTGCACGGTGAGGGCGATGCCCTGCCGGGGCTGATCGTCGACCGCTACGGCGACGTGCTGGTCGTGCAGTTGACCACGGCCGGCATGGAACAGGTACGCGATGCCCTGATCGATGCGCTGGAGAAGGTGCTCAAGCCCACCGGCATCCTGCTGCGCAACGACAGTCCGGTCCGTGCCCTGGAAGGCCTGCACAACTATGTCGAGGAGATTGGCAGGGTGCCGCCGCAGGTGGACCTCGAGGAGAACGGCACGCACTTCCGCGCCCACCTGCAGGCCGGCCAGAAGACCGGCTGGTTCTACGATCAGCGCGAGAACCGCGCGCGCCTGGCGCGTTACGTGAACGGCCTGCGGGTGTTGGACCTGTTCAGCTATGCCGGTGGCTGGGGTGTGCAGATGGCCTGCGCCGGCGCGCGCGAGGTGCTGTGCGTGGATACCTCGTCGGAGGCGCTGGCGCAGGTTGCGGTGAATGCCGGACTCAATGGCGTGGAGGCGCGCGTGCAGACCCGCCGGGGCGATGCCTTCGACGTGCTGCGCGAACTGCGTGAGGCGCGCGAGCAGTTCGACGTGGTGGTGCTGGATCCACCGGCCTTCATCAAACGCAAGAAGGACGTCAAGGCCGGCATCGAGGCCTATCAGCGCATCAATCAGCAGGCCATGCAGGTACTGGCGAAGGACGGCATCCTGGTGACCGCCTCCTGTTCCTATCACCTCGAGGCCGGGACACTGCAGCAGCTGGTGCTGGCCGCCGCGCGGCATCTCGACCGCAGCGTGCAGATCCTGGAACGCGGCCGCCAGGGTCCGGACCATCCCACGCATGCGGCGATCCCCGAGACCGAGTACCTCAAGGCGCTGTACTGCCGGGTGCTGCCGGCGTGAGTGCGGTGAGGTATGGTTTTAACCACGAAGGACACGACGGGCACGAAGGAAATGCAAACCGTAACTCCCTGTCTCCCGGCCCTTCCCCATCAAGGAGCAGGGGACTTTTCGTTGAGCATTCATTCGTGAATTTACTTCGTGTCCTTCGTGGTTAATCGGTGTTCGAAAAACTGAGTTGAAACAATGCTGACCTATCCTGACATCGATCCCGCCGCGCTGCGTTTCGGCGATTTCGCGGTGCACTGGTATGGACTGATGTATCTCATCGGCTTTGTCGCTGCCTGGTGGCTGGGCGGCGTGCGCGCCCGGCGCCCCGACAGTGGCTGGCAGGCGGAGGAGATCGGCGATCTGGTGTTCTATGCGGCGCTGGGTGTGATCCTCGGTGGGCGTATCGGGTACGCGCTATTCTACAATTTCAATCTCTTCCTCGGTGATCCGTTCATGCTGCTGCGGATCTGGGAGGGCGGCATGTCCTTCCACGGCGGCCTGCTCGGCGTGCTGCTGGCCATGTGGCTGTATGGCCGCAAGACAGGGCGCAGCTTCTTCCAGGTCACCGACTTCATCGCGCCGCTGGTGCCGATCGGCCTGGGCGCCGGGCGCCTCGGCAATTTCATCAATGGCGAACTGTGGGGGCGCGTGTCCGATGTGCCCTGGGCGATGCAGCTGCCCTGCGCGCGTTTCCCGCAATTCTGTGGCGGCGCCGTCGAGGGTTACAGTGCGCCGCGACATCCGTCCATGCTCTACGAGGCGCTCCTGGAAGGCCTGGTGTTGTTCGTCATTCTATGGCTGTATTCGCGCAAACCACGGCCGACCATGGCCGTATCCGGGCTGTTCCTGTTAGGCTACGGCGTATTCCGCTTCGCCGTCGAGTTCGTGCGCCTGCCGGACGCACATCTCGGTTATCTCGCGCTGAACTGGGTCACCATGGGACAGATATTGTCGCTGCCGATGATCCTGTTCGGCCTCATCCTGCTGGTGCTGAGCCGTCGCGGCGGGCAGTGAGGTAAGAGAGCATTGGCTACGGAAAACACGGAAGGCACGGACATAATCAATAAAAATTTCTTGGAGGCCGCTGACTGCCGGTTCGGGCGCTGATTGCCGGGGCGCGACACCGCGTGTTCCCGCACTGGCTTCGCCCCAGCTTTCCGTGGCTAAAGACCATTCGAGCAGATATCTGAAGGCAATGTCATGAAGCAGTATCTCGACCTCATGCGTCATGTGCGCGAACAGGGGGTACGTAAGGAAGATCGCACCGGCACCGGGACGCTGAGCGTATTTGGTCATCAGATGCGCTTTGATCTGGCGCAGGGTTTTCCCGTGGTGACCACCAAGAAACTGCATCTGCGCTCGATCATCCACGAGTTGCTGTGGTTTCTGCGGGGCGACACCAACATCAAGTATCTGCATGACAACGGTGTGACCATCTGGGACGAGTGGGCCGACGGGAACGGTGATCTCGGCCCGGTGTACGGATCGCAATGGCGCTCCTGGCCGGCCGCGGACGGGCGTCACATCGACCAGATCGCACAGGTGCTCGATCAGCTGCACCACAACCCCGATTCCCGGCGCATCATTGTCAGTGCCTGGAACGTCGGTGAGATCGACAGGATGGCCCTGCCGCCCTGCCATGCCTTGTTCCAGTTCTATGTCGCGGCCGGGCGGTTGTCCTGTCAGCTGTACCAGCGCAGCGCGGACATCTTCCTGGGCGTACCGTTCAATATCGCGTCGTATGCGCTGCTGACCCTGATGATCGCTCAGGTCGTCGGTCTGGAACCCGGCGAATTCGTACATACGCTGGGCGACGCGCATCTGTATCTGAATCACCTGGAACAGACCGATCTGCAGCTGGCCCGCGAGCCCTACCCGTTGCCGACCCTGCGTATCAATCCCGAGGTGAGGGATCTCTTCGCCTTCCGCTTCGAGGACTTCGAGCTGACGAACTATCAGCATCACCCGCACATCAAGGCGCCGGTGGCGGTGTGAGTGCGGTGTCAACCACAAAGGACACGAAGGGCACGAAGGGAAAAATTGACCGACGTAAAACTGTAAACTGTGAGTTCCCTCTTCCCTCGCGGGAGAGCACTTACCAAGGGCAGAAGGGCGCCTTTCAAGGGCACTGATTTATGCGGTTAGAGCGCAGACATGCAGAGATATTCAGTGTTGAATGCGCCCAGGATCACTGCTTTCCCATAAACGTTCTATATAGCCTGAATAGCTTGATAGCTGGCATGTCTTGGCGCGGTCAGTAGCATGGTTGGCAATTGTGGGGATATGGCTCCGAGCGGTCACCGGCAAGACCCGCCGTGAATACATCCTGTAGGCTCGACGGCCGCATCCCTGCGGCCGACGGTCTTGTCAGTGGCCGCTCGGAACCATGTTGCGAAGTTTATGGGACAGTAGTGGCCCAGGATCTTCGCTGCATCTTCGCATTGCGTAGGCCTATAAATCAGATGTTCCTTCGTGTCCTTCGTGGTTGATAATACAATCCTGCCATGATCATTTCTCTCATCGTCGCCATGGATCGCAATCGGCTGATCGGCCACGGCAACGCGCTGCCCTGGCGGCTGCCGGCCGATCTGCGGCACTTCAAGGCCGTGACCCTCGGCAAACCGATCGTCATGGGACGCCGGACCCACGAGTCCATCGGCCGACCCCTGCCCGGACGAACCAATATCATTGTCAGCCGCGATCCGGACTATGTGGCCCCGGGCTGCACCGTCGTGGCCTCGATCGACGCGGCCCTGGCGGCGGCCGGCGGCGCGCCCGAGATCATGCTCATCGGCGGCGCGCAACTCTATACGGACTTGCTGCCGCGCGCCCAGCGCATCTATCTGACGCACATCGATGCGGCCTTCGAGGGTGATACCTGGTTTCCCGAGCTGACACCGGCGGATTGGCGAGAGCTCGAGCGCAGCGAGCATGCGCCGGACGAGCAGAACCCCTACCCCTACAGCTTCGTGCTGCTCGAGCGTCGGAGTCCTATCTCCGATCACGACTCGACCTGATCCCACGCGAGGTGATGTACACATACCCACATCCCCGGTTGCCTGTGCAGGCGCGTGGCGCGTTGCACTGAACCTGGGAAACTCACTTCAGGCACGGAAGCACACGGAAGACACCGAAATGAAACAGTGTCGCAAAGCCCCGGCTCAGCACCTGGCGGATGAGGAGGGCTGTTATGTGAAGCGTGTGATGTTGTCCGTGTTTTTCCGTGTGCTTCCGTGGCAAATGCGATTTTTGGGCTGAAACGAGCCGGGAGCGGTGTCCGGCCCCGGTCAGTCGTGCCCGGGGGTGCGGACGCCGGGACAGGGGACGCGGGTCCAGCGCGGTACCCCGTCCAGGCGCAGTGCGGTGAGCTGCCCGCCCCACAGGCAGCCGCTGTCCAGCGGAAAGATCCCGGGATCATCGCGTGGGCCGAGCGTCGACCAGTGTCCGAAGACGATCCGCAGCGACCGGCTGCGCCGCTGCGGGATTTCGAACCACGGCAGCCAGCCGGCCGGCTGGCTGCCCGGCGCCCCCTTGAAGGCCAGCCCCAACCGGCCGTCGGCATCGCAATAGCGCAGTCGCGTGAAGCAGTTGGTGATGAAGCGCAGGCGCTCCTGGCCCTGCAGGTCGTCCGTCCACCGGTCGGGTTCGTTGCCGTACATCTGCGTGAGATATGCGGCGTAGTCGTCTCCCCGCAAGGCGGCCTCGACCTCCCGGGCGCAGTCCTGCGCCAGACCGAGGTCCCATTGCGGCGGCAAGCCGGCATGGATGAGCGTGTAGCCGAGGGTCGCGTCATGGTGCAGTAACGGCTGGCGGCGCAACCAGTCCAGGAGTTCCGTGCGATCGGGCGCGTCCAGGATGGGGTGCAGGGTGTCTTTGGGCCGGGCGCGCGCCGGGTCGCAGGCGACGGCGAGCAGGTGCAGATCATGGTTGCCCAGCACGGTGGTCGCCGCGGCGCCCAGGCCACGCACGAAGCGCAGGGTCTCCAGTGAGCGGGGGCCGCGGTTGACGAGGTCGCCGGCGAACCACAGCCGGTCGCGGGCGGGGTCGAAATGCAGCTCGGTCAGCAGGCGGTCCAGTTCGTGGAGACAGCCCTGGACATCGCCGATGGCGTAGACGGCCACGGGGTGGCGTCAGTGCAGCACGCGCGGCGTCGACAGGGTGAATGCTGGTATTTCCGCGTCGAACTCGACGCCATCGTCGGCGATCATCTGATAACTGCCGCGCATGGAACCTACCGTGGTCTCGATCATGGTGCCGCTGGTGTACTGGAAGGCCTCGCCCGGCCGGAGGTGTGGTTGTTCCCCCACCACACCCTCACCGCGCACCTCCTGGGTCTTGCCGTTGCTGTCGGTGATGATCCAATGGCGGGTCAGGAGCTTCGCGGGGATATCGCCGGTGTTGCGGATGGTCACCAGGTAAGCGAATACATAGCGTTGGCTCGCGGGGACGGACTGCGCCTCCACATACTGCGACTCCACACGGACTTCAACGGCGTAGTTCGACGACTGACCCATCATGTACCTGCTGATCGACTTAGGGGTGGCTAGGAGCCTGTCGGACGTGGGACTGCTATCCCACCCGGCTCGCTACGACCGCCCGAGTCCGACAGGCTCCCAGGATACGCCGGGGGTGGCCACTATTTCAAAATCCCTCAGTGCCCCCGTGCAATCTCGTCGGCGATCGGGCGTGCGGCACACAAGGCGGCACCCAACAGGCCCGGCGCCGCGTGCGCGACGATGTGCACGGGTATGCGCTGCAGCAGCGGTTCCATGCGGCCCTTGGCGTTGAAGGCCTGCACGAAGCCACCGTCCTGCAATAGCGGCAGGATTTTTGGTGCAATGCCGCCGGCGATGAACAGCCCGCCGAACGGCAGGCAGGCGAGCGCGAGGTTGCCCGCCTGGGCGCCGTAGATGCGCACGAATTCCTGCAAGGCCTCGACGGCAATGGGGTCCGTGCCCGCCAGAGCGGCCTGGCTCACGGCCGCCGCGGGGTCGCCAGCGGGTGCCGGCGCGGCCGTGCCGGTCCGCTCGTGATGCAGGAATTCATAGAGGTGCACCAACCCGGCCCCCGATAGCAGGCGTTCATAAGAGACGTGGCCGTGGTGTGCCGTAAGGTGACGCAGCAGGGCCATCTGGAGATCGGTCTGCGGGGCGAAGTCGGCGTGCCCGCCCTCGGTGGCAATGACGTCGTAGCGGCCCGCACATGGCATCAGCAGGGCCTGACCGAGGCCGGTACCTGCACCCAATGCGGCGCGCGGCGCGCCGGCCTGTGGCTCGCCGGCCTGCAGGGTGACCAGGTCGGCGGGTCGCAGGGCAGCGATACCGTATCCGACCGCTTCGAAATCATTGATGATCTGCAATGTATCGATGCCCAGCTGCGCGGCGAGCGCACGGCTGTCGAGCGTCCAGGGCAAGTTGGTGACGCGTGCGCGCTGGCCGTCCGCAGCGCGGCTGACGGGGCCGGCGACCGCGATGCAGGCGTGGCGGGGCCGTGCGCCGGTCGACTCCAGGAAGTCCTGGAGGATCGACGCCAGATCCGCATGGGCGGCGCTGCGATAATGCCGCTCGTGGACTGTCTGGGGGATACCGTCGGCAATCTCAGCGAGCTGTACGCGTGCATGCGTGCCGCCGACATCGGCCGCCATGACCGCTGGTGCATTCATCTCAGAAACTGCATTTGCCACGGAAGTACACGAAAAAACACAGGCGGGATCCTACGTTTCATACAATAACCTCCCTCATCCGCCAGGTGCTGAGCCCGGGCTTCACGATGTGGTTTCATCGCCGCGCCTTCGGTGCGCTGCCGTGGCTGCAATGAGTTTTTCAGGTTCATGAGGCAAGACTCCCGGCTGCCGCGCGGTCCAGATGCCATTCGACGGCCCCGCCGGGTTCGATGCGCTCCACCGGTAGCCGGCTGGTACCCGCAGCGGCTGGACCGCAGAGGCGCGCCATGATGACCGCCTTGTCCGGGCCGCTCACCAGGAACAGCAACTGGCGCGCGGCGTGCAGCGTCGGATAGGTCAGTGATAGCCGCCAGCTGTCCAGATGCGTCGCATGCACGGCGGCCACACTGTGTTCCTGCTCAGCGAGGATCGGCGTATCCGGAAACAGCGAGCAGGTGTGACCGTCTGTCCCGAGACCGAGCAGGATGAGGTCGAATACCGGTATCCCGGCAGTGTCCTGCGGCAGGTGCGTCGCCAGCACCTGGGCGTAGGCCCGCGCATCCGCTTCGATATGGGCGGGGTCGGCGGCCATGCGGTGCACCTGCGCGGCCGGTGTCGGGACGTGGTCTATGAGCGCTTCGCGGGCCATGCGGAAGTTGCTGTCGGGATGATCCGGCGGCACCGCGCGTTCATCGCCGAAATACAGGTGCACGTGCCTCCAGTCCAGCCGTGCCTGCCGTTCGGGTTGCGCCAGTGTCCGGTACAGGTGCCGCGGGGTCGAACCGCCGGACAGGGCCAGGTGGTATGCGCCGCGCTGCGCGATGGCGTCGGTACCGATGGCGATCACGCGCTCGGCGACGATCTCGGCGAGACGTGTGACGTCCGGATGGACGTAGAGTGGATAGTCACAAATTCTCTGTTGTAGTGACATGACAACGCTGCCGGTCGGGTGTTTACGCTATGGTGGCACGCGCCCGGCCCGATGGCGAGTGCCGCTCAACTGCCCGTGCCCGACAGCCGGGCCGTCTTCTCCGCGATGGACTGCAGCAGGTTGTGATACGACGTGGCGAAGGCAGCGATGCCATCGTCCTCGAGCTGACGGGTGGCCGCATCCAGGCTGATGCCCAGCGCTTCCAGTTCCTTCAGGACGTTCTCCGCCTGCACCGTATCGGCGGGCAGTGTCTGTGCGACCTTGCCATGATCATTGAAGGCCGCGAGCGTCTGCGGTGGGAGCGTGTTGATGGTATCCGCGCCGATCAGCGGTTCGACATACAGAAGATCGCTGTAGGCCGGATTCTTGGTGCTGGTGCTGGCCCATAGGAGACGCTGCACATGGGCACCGGCGGAGGCGAGCATCTGAAAGCGCTCGCTGCCGAAGAGGGTCTGGAAGCGCCGGTAGGCGAGGCGTGCATTGGCGATGGCGACCTGGCCGAGCAGTGCCTGCGCCCGTGCCGCACGCGCGGGTTCCGCCTGGGCGATGACCGATTGCAGCTGCCGGTCGATGAGGTTGTCGACGCGGCTGACGAAGAAGCTGGCGACCGAACGGAGCCGGTGCAGCGGCTGGCCGCGGCGCAGCCGGGACTCGAGGCCGAGCAGATAGGCATCCGCAATCTGCTCATAGCGGGCGGTCGAGAACAGCAGGGTCACGTTGATGCTGATGCCGCGGTCGGTCAGCACCTCGATCGCACGCAGCGCCTGACGCGTGGCGGGCACTTTGATCATGACGTTTGGCCGGTCGACGCGTCGGAACAGCGCTTCGGCCTCATCGATCGTCGTGTCGGTGTCATAAGCGAGATCCGGCGAGACCTCAAGACTGACCCAGCCATCGCGCCCTTCGCTGCTGCGATGCAGCCCGGCAAACAGATCCGCCGCCGCGCGGATGTCGTCGATCGCCAGGTCGTAGAAGATGTCCTGGGCGGAGGCCTGGGGATGCTGTCGGCGGGCGGACGACAAGGCCTCGTCATATTCGCGGCCGGTGGTAATGGCCTTCTCGAAGATGCTCGGATTACTGGTCAGGCCCGCCAGGCACTGCTCGGAGATCATCTGCGCGATGGCGCCGGAGCGCAGCAGTTCGCGACGGATATTGTCGTACCAGATCGTCTGACCGAATGTCTGGGTCACGCATGAGGCCGGTGTCGTCATGGATCCCTCCTGGGAATGATGGTATCGGGCGTTGGCGTCCTGCCACCCGTAACAACGGACTATAGTGAGAATAGACCAGTCCTGCACATTCGACTGGCGAAGGCCGCCCGTTGTTCCCGGGCGCAGGTGTGGCGATGGAAGACCGGCGGGCGAGTCGGACGATTGGAGGTGTCACATGTATCTCAAACACGTGTCCAGCGGTGACTTGGTGGAGATCCTGAATCTCCCGAATCTGTTCGATCCGTTTCAGGACAGCGTCCAGGGACGGATCCACGCCGGGGAAGAGCTCCAGGACCCGGCGGCCTTCGCCAAGGGCGATCTGGCCTTCCCCTCGGGCGAGGCCTTGCCCCGTTGCTGGCTGGATGGCGCGTACCGCAGCCACGGAGCCACAAGATAATATCAATTAAAACATAATGTTAAATCTATCATTGGCCCGAGCTGCCAGTGCTGCGTGCGGGCAACTGGCGGGTGCCTTACCCTGGCCGCGTCTCGATCTTTCCCTTTCAAAGTTGTGAACCCGGTTCCCTTTTGGATTGAAGGTGATCGGCGCGTGGCCGTTAACACCCAGACAGGCGCACCGATCCGGTTTCGACAGGGTGCCAGGGGATTTGGCGCTTGCACGGCGAATCAGCCAGAAATTGATCCGAAATCGCCCAGCGGAAGACTCGACATGAAATACCGCAGCCCCCGTATGCGTAAACCCGACCCGCTGCTGCTGTTGGCGCTGATCGTGGGCCTGGGCGTGGTGGTGACGACAGCTGCCCAGGCGGCCGGACCCGGGGAGCAGCGGGCCGCCAGAGCGGATAGCCTCTATGCCGTCGGGACACACCTGCTGCTGGATCCGCGCACTGGCCTGGCGGAACGTATTGCACCGCTCTGGGTGAACAATCTGCTCGAGCGCCCCGCGCTGCGACAGTTGATCGAGACACGTGGCGGGGTGGGGCGGCCGTTCGGAGTCAGAGGCCCGGAGCTCACCCTGAGCCTGCGTCCTGCACCGGTGTCGACGGCGGCCAAGAATGCTGACTCGGCCGGCGGCGCTGTTCCGGAGTGGCGTCCGGATCTGTACATCAATCTGACCAGGCACTGGTAAGACCGCCGCCCGGCTTGTCCACCGAGCGGCTACCGGAAATCGCTCTCAATCGGGCGCGCGGATGCGCACCGCCAACACATCGCAGCTTGCGCCGTGCAGCACGGCATTGGCGGTCGACCCCAGCAGCCGGCCGATCCCGTGCCGCCCATGGCTGCCGATCACGATCAGGTCCACGCCCTGTGTCTCCGCGATGCGGATGATTTCCTGCTTGGTAGCACCCAGTTCCACCCAGTGATTCACCGACCCGTCGACATCGATGTCCGCGGCGATTGCCGCCAGCCTGCGCGTGGCGGCCTCGACCATCTGCGTCTCCAGGTGTACATCCTGTGGCAGCACCAACTCGCTGGCGAGATCGAAGTGCAGGAACTCCACGACATGCACCAGGCTGAGCCGGGCTCCCATGGCGCGGGCCAGTGCGGCGGCACGATCTATCACCTGATCGCTGTCGCCGCCGAAGTCGACGGCGGCCAGGATGTGTCGATGGTGTTCCATGGCGATTCCCCTTATGAGCGTCGTGGATCAGTATAGCCGTAGGACCGGGACGGCAGGGCGGCCGGCCGGGCAGGCATGGACAGGCTCAGGGGACAGGGACGTTCGCCAGCCGCGCGAAGGCCGCCAGATCCAGCTGCTCGGCGCGGATCTGCGGGTCGATGCCGGCCGCCGCGATGGCCTCGGCATCCAGCAGGCCCTTAAGCGTATTGCGCAGGGTCTTGCGCCGCTGCGAGAACGCCTGTCGTACCAGCTGCGCGAAGCGTTGCTCATCCCGTACGGTCACCGGCGGTACGGGATGCGGGATGAGCCGCACAAAGGCCGATTCGACCTTGGGCGCCGGGCGGAAGGCGCCCGGCCCGATGGTGAACAGCGGTGTCACCGCGCAGCGGTACTGCAGCATCACCGACAGACGGCCGTAGGCCGCGGCCCCGGGCGCTGCGGCCATGCGCTCGACCACCTCCTGCTGCAGCATGAAGTGCATGTCGGCGATGCATGTCGCCTGATCGAGCAGATGGAACAGCAGTGGCGTCGAGATATTGTAGGGCAGGTTGCCGACGATGCGCAGCCGGTGTTCGCCCTGGCGCAACGCACAGAAATCCAGGCGCAGGGCATCGCGGTTGTGCAAGATCAGCTCCCCGACGCCCGTCGCCGCAGCCTGCAGCGGGGCGAGCAGATCGCGGTCCAGTTCGACCGCCTGCAGCCGCCCGCAGGCCGCCAGCAGCGGCAGGGTGATCGCACCCTGGCCGGGGCCGATCTCGATGAGTTCCTGGCCGGGGCGCGCATCGATGGCCGCGACGATGCGCGCGATGACACCGCGGTCGTGCAGAAAATTCTGGCCGAAACGTTTGCGGGCTATGTGCGCCATCAGGGCCTGTTGCCGCGATCCGGCCGACCGTCGTCAGGCCGGGCGTGATGTCTGGCGTACGCCGTGCCGCGCCGGCTCACTCTTCGGTACGGTATTCGACATAGGCCTCGTCGCGCAGGCGGCGGATCCACAGGGCCAGTTCTTCGTCCAGTTTGCGCTTGCGGATCATTTCGCGCGCCTTGTTGCGCTTGAACTCATCGGTGCTGTCATGGTCCCGCCGCCCCAGGACCTGGATGATATGCAGGCCGAAGCGCGTCTCGACCACGCCGCTGATCGCGTTCGGCTGCAGGCGGTTCATGGCCTCCTCGAAGCGCGGCACCAGGTCGCCCGGGCTCACCCAGCCCAGATCGCCGCCCTTGGAGGCGGACACCCGGTCCTTGGAATGCGAGCGCGCCAGCGCGGCGAAGTCCTCACCGCCGATGATCCGTTCACGCAACTGTTCGAGCCGCAGGCGCACCTCGGTCTCCGACATCAGCTCATCGGGCTGCAGCAGGATATGCCGCACATGGGTCTGGGTGATGACGTGCCGGTCGTCACCGCGTGTCTCGATCAGCTTGACGATGTGGAAGCCGCCGGTGCCGCGGATCGGATCGGTGATGTCGCCGGGCTGCATCGCGTACACGGGCTCGGCGAGCAGCGTCGGCAGCTGCCCGGCCTTGCGCCAACCCAGATCGCCACCTTCGAGCGCGGTCTGGCCCGCCGATACCGATACGGCCGTATGCGCGAAGTCCGCGCCCGCGCGCAGCTCGCGTACGATACCCCTGGCCTGCTCCTCGGCGGCCTGAATCATCTCCGGGGACGCACCCTCGGGTACGGCGATCAGAATATGCCCGAGATGGTATTCACGCTCACCACCACCCCAGGCCTGCTCATTGGCGAGCAGGTTGTCGATCTCCTGGTCGGTGACGTTGATACGGTTACCGACCATCTGTTGATGCAGGCGCGACAGGATGATCTGGTTGCGGATCTCCTCGCGGAAGGCAGCGAAGGGATGGCCCTCGGCCTCCAGCGCGGCACGGAACTGCTCCAGACTGAGGCCGTTCTGCTCGGCGATATTGCGCAGGCTGGCGTTGAGGGTCTCGTCGTCGACCTGGATATTGTTGCGCGCTGCCAGCTGCAACTGCAGCTGGTCGACGATCACCCGCTCCAATACCTGCTGGCGCAGCACGTTCGCGGGTGGCATCTGGGTGTTCTGGGCCGCGAGCTGTTCACCCACGATGCGTAGCCTCGCTTCCAGTTCACTCGCCAGCACCACATCGTCGTTGACCACGGCGACAATGCGGTTGAGGTCGTCGGCGGCGCTGGCACCGCCGGCCGGGAGGAGCGTCGCGAGGGCGAGGAATACCGGCAGGACGCGGCGGCAGAGGGCGTTGCGAAGGCATTGGATCACGGGATTGAACCTACTGATTGCGCTGATAGCCAAGGATACCATTTTCCAGCAGGGCCTCGATCGGGTCGCCGAAGCTGGTCAGGCCCTTCAGCTCCAGTTGGACCAGGATCGCGTCGTTGCGTTCACCGTCGGTGTCATGCACGTAGCCGCGGCCCATGAGGCGCAGGACCCAGCAGCAGCTCTCGTACTCGACGCCGACCAGGCCTTCCAGCAACGTGCGGTCGGGCAGCGAGTAGTTCCAGCGGACCACCCCGTGCCAGCGCGGGGTGAAATGCCACAGTGCCGAGGTGTCGATCTGCTCCAGTTCCCCGCTGCGGTAACGGTAGGAGAGGTTCCACAGATGGCGCGGGTCCGGGCGGTACTGCAGGCGCAGGCTGCCGCGGTCGGTCTTGGACTCGTGCGGGTCCCACTGGATGCCGGCGGTGGCCTTCCAGCTGTGCGTCAGGCGCATGTCCAGCTCGCCGACCAGGTTGGAGGCACTCTGGTTTCCCACCGGCTGACCCGGCAGCACCACGTCACGGTCGCGGAAGTAGAGGATCTCGCCCAGGCTCAGGCTGAGGTGCTGCACACCGCTCTCGGGGTCGAGAAACCGGCTGGTGACCGCCAGGGTCAGCTGATTGGCATCGCCCATGCGGTCGGCGCCGCTGAAGCGATTGTCTTCGAACATCTGCTGGAAGCTGAAGTCACGCAGACCGGTGTCGAACACCGGCAGTTCGTCCTGATCCTCGTACGGCACATACAGATAGTAGGCGCGCGGCTCCAGGGTCTGGTGCAGGGCGTTGCCGAACAGGCGGGTATCGCGTTCGAAAAACAGGCCGCTGTCCAGGCTGGCGATGGGTGTGGTCCGCGACGGATCGGTCGGCAACCCCGCGGCGCGGTCGTCCAGGCTGTACTGGGTATGGCGTACGCCCAGGGCCGGTGTGATGAACCAGGCCGCGCCACTCAGTGGCAGGCTCGCCTTGGGCTGCAGATCGAGGCGCGTGCCATCCTCACGCAGGTCGTGACCGAACTGCACGATCTCGCTGTCGAGGCGGAGATCGAGGCCGTAGGGCTGGCTGCGGGGCTGCACCGCCAATAGCACTTGCGGCAGGCGTTGGTAAGGGTGATCGAGGTCGGAGATGGTGTGGTCCACGGTCTGGTAATCCTGAGCGCGCCCGGTCAGCGACCAGCCCTGGCCGAACCAGGTGGCCTCGGCGAGGCGCTCCAGGTGGGTGATGCTGCTGACCTCCAGGCTGTGGCCCAGATCCTCGAAGTAGCGTTGGTCCGAGACGTCGGCCGCCCGGATCGTGGTCTGCAGCTGCGGCAGCGGTCGGCCACTGTGCTCGAGGGTGAAGAGCGTACGGTCCTCGTCGTTGAACGCGCGGTCCGAGGGCAGGTATTCCAGTCCGAGCTGGCCGAGATTGGTCGGATTCAGGTAGCGGAATTCACCCTGCATCTGTACCCCGCGCTTACTCAGCAGGCGCGGGGTGAGGGTGGCGTCGCGGTGCGGTGCGATGTTCCAGTAGTAGGGTACGGTCAGCTCCGCACCGCTGCTTTCGGAATTGCCCCAGCTGGGCACCAGCAGACCGCTCTTGCGTCGGTCGTCGATGGGGAAACTGATGTAAGGCGTGTACAAAATTGGTACCGAACCGACTTCCAGGCGGGCGTGGCGGGCGTAACCGACGCCCTCGGCCGCGTCGAGCGTTACGCTGCGGGCGTGCAGACGCCAGCGTTCGCGGTCTTCGTCGCAGGTGCTGTAGGTCGCGTGCTCGAAGGACCGTATCGTGGCGCTCTCCTGGCGGGCGATCTCGGCCCGGCCGCGCGCATGCTGGGCAGGGACGAAGTACCGCACGGCGTGGATTTCGCCGGTATCGCTGCCCAGCTGCAGCGTTGCGGAGTCGCCGGTCACCTGCAATGTGGACTGGTCGAGCCGGACGTCACCGTCGGCCTGCACCTCGTCGCGGGTTTCGTCATAGCGGATGCGGTCGGCGCGAATGCGCTGGCCGGGCTGCTCCACAACGGCGTCGCCGGTCAGGGTGTAGAAGCGGTTCTGCTCGATCTCCGCCCGATCGGCGGTGAGTATGGTATCGGCCAGGGTGGCCGGCGGCAGCGCCGCCACGGGCCGCGGGGCACACAGTGCCCAGGGGCCGTAGGGTTCGGCGGCATTGCGGGTGTCAGCAACGATCCCGGTCGCGGTGGGCGCCGCCTCCGAGGTGACCGGCACCGCCGCCTCTCGCGGGGCTGGAGGGGGCGGCACGGGTGTGACCGGGGGTGCTGCCGGAGCGGGGGATGG